>JACPDS010000141.1 GCA_016183885.1 Armatimonadota bacterium | reverse complement strand
TTACGCGGTCCTCCATCACGGGATGTTGACCAGTCTTTAGGAGGGGTAATCTTTTCTAAATTTTCTAATAAATTTAATCTGGAGAGGCGATCATAAATTAACTGCCAGGCGCAATCAATCGATTTAGGGTCAACTTCGCACTTCCCGCCTTCTGAACCGCCGCAGGGTCCGTTTAATAAGCTTTTAGAACAGCGGATAATCGGGCAAATTCCACCGGTTAAATCTAAAATACAATTCCCGCATCCTCCGCAAAATTCTTTCCAGACACCGGCTTGAATTGGTCCGCCCATAAAGCTGGTATTTAAAGCCGGATATACGGGAAGGTTGGGATAACGCTCGGCTAAATACTGCACCCCTACTCCGCAAGCCGTCGATAAAATCGCTTCTACTTCTTGAATTTTAGGGTCAATTAAAGCGTTATATTCATGCTCGCATTGGCGCTCTACGGTAATTGTATCAATATTAAGAGGAGAATTTTCTTTTTCTCTTGCCATAGAAAGAAGAGGGGCTAAAATCCCAACTTCTTTTTCTCCGCCGGCCATACAAATAGCCACACAGCCATTACATCCGGCGATTAAAATCTTTTTATAATAGGCTAAATTTTTTAAAATTTCAGCGATTGGCTTTCTTTCGGCAATAATCATCTAATATTATTATAACATAATTAAAACTTTTTTCAATAATAGTTATTATTATCACTAAGATAATTAATAACTAAAGTTAAAATTCAAAAAAATTTTTTAATCTTAGAAACTTTAATCTTTAAAACAAACCTTTAATTTTTCCATCTTTATCTATATCAATATGCGCTCCGGCTGGGTCCGATGGAAGCCCCGGCATTGTTCTCATTTCTCCGCAAAGAGGATATAAGAAGCCCGCCCCGATTGAAGCTCGAATATCTCTAATCGGAATACGATAATTTCTCGGTCTTCCTTTTAAATTTGGATCATGAGATAAAGAAAGATGAGTTTTAGCCATACAAATAGGAAGTTTATTATAGCCTAACTTAGTAAATAAAGATATTTTCTTTTCCGCTAAAGGCGCATAATCCACTCCATCGGCTCCATAAATTTTAGCGGCAATAGTTTCAATTTTTTCTTTAATCGAAGCCTCTAAAGAATAAAGGAAATTAAATTTCTTAGGTTTATTACAAGCTTTGACAACGCTTTGAGCTAAATCTTTTCCTCCTTCTCCGCCATGAGCCCAAACTTCGCTTGAAACGGCATCTTCGGCTCCGGTTTTTTGGGAGATTTTTTGAATTAATTCAATCTCTTTATCAGTATCGGTAGTAAAGCGGTTAATGGCTACAACTACCGGAATTCCAAACATGAGCATATTTTCAATTTGTTTTTCTAAATTTTCAGCGCCTTTTTCTAAAGCGGCTAGATTCTCTTTTTTTAATTCCTCGCTTAAAGGCTTACCGGCTACTACTTTAGCTAACCCGCCATGCATTTTTAAGGCTCTAACGGTGCAAACCACTACAGCGCAATCAGGAGTAAGTCCGCTATAACGGCATTTAATATCCATAAATTTTTCCGCTCCGCAATCCGCTCCAAATCCGCTTTCTGTGACCACATAATCGGCTAATTTTAAAGCGATTTTGTCGGCTGCGATAGAATTATTTCCATGGGCAATATTAGCAAAAGGACCGGCATGCACAAAACAAGGAGTATGCTCTAAAGTTTGAATTAAATTAGGAAGAAGGGCATCTTTTAATAATGCCGCCATAGCTCCGGCGCATTTTAAATCTTCGGATGTGACCGGCTTTCCGTCATAAGTAAACCCGATTACAATTTTTCCTAAACGGGTTCTTAAATCCGCTAAATCAACCGCTAAAGCTAAGATCGCCATTACTTCAGAAGCCACGGTAATATCAAAACCGGTTTCCCGGGGATAACCATTTTCTTTTCCGCCCAAGCCAATAATAATCTGCCTTAAAGCTCGGTCGCTTACATCCATTACTCTTGGCCAGGTAATTGAGGAAAGATCAATCCCTAATTTATTCCCATGTAAAATATGAGAATCAAGGAAAGCCCCCAATAAATTATGTGCTAATCCTACGGCATGCACATCGCCGGTAAAATGCAAATTAAAATCTTCCATAGGAAGAACCTGCGAATAACCGCCGCCGGCCGCTCCTCCTTTAATTCCAAAAACCGGACCAAGCGAAGGCTGGCGAATACAGGTGCAGACATTTTTCCCAATCTTAGCTAAAGATTGAGAAAGCCCGATTGTAGTAACTGTTTTTCCTTCGCCTAAAGGAGTGGGAGTAATCGCCGTAACATCAATATATTTTCCATTAGGCTTATCTTTTAATCTTTTCAAAACTTCTAAATGAACTTTAGTTTTATATTTCCCATAAAGCTCTAATTCATCTTCTTCTAATCCTAAGTTTTTTGCAATCTCAACAATAGGCTTCATTTTAGCTTTTTGAGCGATTTCTAAATCACTCGGAACCACTTTATTGGTTGAGGAAACTGCCATTTTATTTTTCACTCCTTTTTATCTTGATTTATATTTAATAAATATAAAATTTATTCGTTAAAATATATTTAATTCCTTTTTAGAAATAATTGGCTCAAGTGAATATAATAAGTTTTAAAAAAATTTCTTTAAAATTAACAAAAAATCCTTTCATATAATTTATAACAGGAAAAATTAACTCTCTAAGCGAAGTTAATTTTTCGGGCAATAAAGTTTTAATTTAGTATAAATAAATTTTAAAAAATTTTGACGATTAAAAAAAATAATTAAAAATACGATTATGATTAATTTAGAAGGAATTATTGACAACATAACCTATCACTCCAAAGAAACTCATTATGCTGTGGCAAAATTAAAAACTATTGATAATAAAGCCATCACTATTACAGGCGTTTTCCCGATAATTAATATAGGAGCGCATTACCGCATTAGCGGCGATTGGTATTTTCATAATATTTACGGAAAACAATTTCAAGTAAAAAATTTTGAAGAACTCATTCCCCAAACTTTAAAAGGATTGGAACGTTATTTAGGCTCGGGATTAATTAAGGGCATAGGCAAATCTACGGCCGAAAAACTGGTTAAACATTTTAAATTTGAAATTTTAAATATTTTAGAAAATAATTATCAAAAATTAATGGAAATTCCCGGAATCGGCGAATATAAGGCTCAAACGATGGCTTTAAGTTTTTCAGAACATAAGGAATTAAAGAAAATTATTAATTTTTTGGGAGAATTTGATTTATCGAGCACTTTAGCGGTAAAGATTTATAAATATTATGGAAATAACTGCATTTCTGTTTTAAAAAACAACCCTTATCAGTTAGCCGATGAAATTTGGGGAATCGGTTTTAGGACTGCTGATAAAATTGCTCAAAAAATAGGTTTGCCCAAAGACTCTGTTTTGCGCATAAATTCAGGAATAATTTATGTTTTAAAAGAAGCCCTGGAAAACGGTCATTTATTTTTGCCAAAAGAAGAATTATTTAAAACCGCGTCTAAAATTTTGGAAACTAATCCGGAAAAAATTGAAGATTCTTTAATTAAATTAAAAGAAGATAAAAGAATAATCTTTGATGATCAGGATATTTACTTTACCCCTTATTTTTTAATAGAAAAAAAAATCGCCCGGAGAATTGCCGATTTTAAGAAAATTATTCCTTACGCTAAACCTGCTTTAGAAGATTGGGAAATTTTAGAAAAAAATCTAAAAATTCAACTTACTTTTTTGCAAAAACAAGCCGTAGAAGAATCGCTTCAGGAAGGAATTTTAATTTTAACCGGCGGTCCCGGCACAGGAAAGACCACCACGATTAAAACTATCTTAGAATGGGCAAAAATTTCAAAATTAAAAATATCCCTTGCTGCTCCAACCGGCAGAGCGGCTAAAAGACTTTCCGGGACTACCGCTCTTGAGGCTTTAACTATCCACCGCTTATTAGAATATAATCCTTCTCTGCATGAATTTCAAAGAAATGAATATCATAGACTTAAATCCAATCTCTTCATAATTGACGAAGTTTCAATGATTGACGCTTTTTTATTTAACTCTCTTTTAAAAGCTCTTCCCTTGGATTCTAGACTAATCTTGGTGGGAGATAAAGACCAGCTTCCTTCAGTTGGAGCGGGAAATATTTTAAGAGATTTAATTGATTCTAAAATGGTTAAAACAATATTTTTAAATCAAATCTTCAGGCAATCCGAAGACAGCAATATTATAATCAACGCTCATAAAATTAATCAAGGCGAGATGCCTGATTTATATAAGAAAAGCAAGGATTTCTTTTT
>JACPDS010000023.1 GCA_016183885.1 Armatimonadota bacterium | reverse complement strand
AATATATTCTTAAGCAGGTTATATTTTTAAAGATTATTGCTTTTATCGCGCTCCTGGCAGGAGGAATAAATATTATGAATATTATGCTCGTATCGGTAAAAGAAAGAACCAGAGAGCTTGGAATAAGAATGGCTTTAGGAGCAAGATTTAAAGATATTATTTTGCAGTTTTTAGCTGAGGCGCTTTTTTTATGTTTTTTAGGCGGAGCGGCCGGGATAATTTTAAGCATGCCTTTAACTTTATTTATGGCTAAAATGTTTCTTGATAATACTCCGGTAAAATTTTCTCTTAATATGATTGCAATTGCATTTATTTATTCCAGTATAATTGGAATCATATTTGGAATATATCCCGCAAGATGCGCCGCCTTAAAGGACCCTATTGAATCCCTTAGATATGAGTAAATGTTCTGCACGCCCAGAAGTTCTCTATTTAATACTGCTTTATCGTGTCATATGCGCCTGTTTTTTCAAGAATTCAAAGCTATTAATAGCACCTTAAATTTGGGTTATACTATATTCTATTGGAGGACATCTAATCAGTTGAAAGTGGATTTTGTATTGTACGGTAAAAAGGGAATCAGAGCATTTGAGATTAAACGCACAGGTAAAGTTCCAAGGTCAATATTAAGCGGATTAAAGTCATTTCTTAAAGATTATCCCATGGCAAAAGCTTATTTTATTTATGGCGGAGAACGCCGCATGAGGGATGGCGATATAGAAATTGTCCCATTAATCAATATACTTAAAGAACTGCCCAATATTTTATCGTGAATAAGATTTTGCTAAATTTACTTATTTATATTCGTCTTCTGTTATTAATAATACCAACTTTTCAATCATACTGATATAAAATAGTGTAATTCGAAGATTCATTAATGAGAATGGAGGAAAGAGGAGTGTTTTCGCTTCGTAGTATTAGGGGTTTATATTGTAGAATTAATTTATTTTTAAGTTTTTAAATTCTTCAGTTAAAGCCGGGACAATTTTAAATAAGTCTCCCAGTAAGCCGTAATCAGCTGCTTTAAAGATTGGGGCATTGGGGTCTTTATTAACGGCTAAAATTTTTTCTGAAGACTGCATTCCTACTAGATGCTGAATAGCTCCCGAAATTCCTACGGCAATATATAATTTTGGGCAGACTGTTTTACCGGTTTGTCCTACTTGATGAGAATAAGAAATCCAGCCTTTATCAACCGCGGTGCGTGATGCGCCTACAGCGGCGCCTAAAACTTTGGCTAAATCTTCGATAATTTTAAAATTTTCTTTCTTTTGCAGGCCTCCCCCGCCGGAGACAATAATATCCGCTTCGGTTAAATTTATCGTTGAAGTTAATTCTTGAACAACTTTTATTACCTGAGTATCTCTTCTAGAATAACTTTCCGGTATATCTTCCAGGATAATTTCTCCTTTTCTTCCTTCTGTAATACAAGATTCTTTCATTACTTTATGTCTTACAGTAGCCATTTGGGGGCGTGAATTTTTGCATAAAATTGTAGCCATAATATTACCCCCAAAAGCTGGACGAGTCTGCATTAAATTTCCTTTGGAATCAATTCCTAAGGCTGTGCAGTCAGCCGTTAAGCCGGTTTGCAGTTTAACGGCTACTTTAGGGATAAACGAGCGTCCGATCGTAGTGGCTCCGGCTAAAATTATTTCCGGTTTATATTTAGTTGCTAAATCTATAAGGACTTTAGTATAAGTTTCATCTAAAAAATCTTTTAATAAAGGAGAGTCAGCTAAATAAACTTTATCTGCTCCCCGAGAAATTAAATTTTTGGCTTTTTCTTTTATATTTTCTCCAAAAAGCACTCCTCCTAAATAAGTGTTTAATTTATCGGCTAATTTTCTGCCTTCTCCTAATAATTCATAAGCCACACTTTGAATTATTCCCTTTTTTTGCTCGCAGAATACCCAGACCCCTTTATAAGCCGATAAATCTTTTTTTTCTGTTTCGGGTTTTTCAAATAAAATGGCTTCAAATTTACATACTTCAAAACAAGCTCCACATAAAGTACATTT
>JACPDS010000145.1 GCA_016183885.1 Armatimonadota bacterium | reverse complement strand
GGCCTAAGCCGGGTTATGCCGAATTCCGATAATGTGGATATTTCTTTTACTGTATCAAATGCCAAAAAAGCTTCCCAAAAAGCTTCCTCTTTAAATTTTTCTCAAAGAAAAGAAATTCTTGAAAAAGCCGGGGAAAAAATATCTATTAATAAAGATGAAATAGAATATCTTGTGAAGTTTCAAGGTATTCCCATGAAAACGGCTGAGCAAAAAATAAAAGAATCAGCTTATCTTTTTAAAACTCTGCCTAAATTGATTTCCGCGAGATATTCTAATAATAATTCAAATCGTCTTTTTCATCTTTATAATAATGACAGCGGTTTTATCTGGAAAAAAGAGCTGGATGGAATAGTTTCGGCATTTATTGCCGGCAATGATATTAGAGAATCAGCCTTTGTTTTCGGACATATTGTCCTTACGGGCAATACCTGCATCATGAAGCCAAGTTCTATCGAATCTTACTTCCCGGTCAAATTTGCAAAACTTCTTACTGAATGCGGCTATCCTGAAGGCGCTTTAAATGTAATCAATTTTGACACTCAAGATAAAAGTCGTCATTCGCTTGCATATTCAATTATTGCCGAAAGCAAGGCAAGAATTTTATTTGGAGGCGATGCCACTTTAGAAATGCTTAGATTTGAAACTCTTCCCGATGGCGCTCAAATCGACCATGGTAAAAAAGGTCATTTTATCACTTTTGGAACAGGCGGCGCAAAAACCCTTATAGATAAGAAAGTAAAAAATCTCGAAGAAATCGGAGATAAAATTAGCAAATCTTCTTTAGATTATCCAATTGGATGTCTTGCCTCAAAAGTTTGCCTCATTGAAGAAAATGTCTATGAATATTTAAAAAAAATCTTAATTGAAAAATTTTCCAATATAAAATCAGGGGATCCTTTAAGCGAAAATTCCGATCTAGGATATTATCAAGATCTGCCCAAAATTTTAGAAATTATAAATGAAGCGGTAAGATTTAACCTTATAAAGGTAATTAATAAAAAGGTAATTTCCTTAAACAATAAATGGCAGCCGGCGGAACCTTTTCTTTTAGAAGCCTTTGATATAGATTCTGAATTTTTAAAAGATGAATATTCCATGCCAATTTTAACTTTATATAAATACAAAGATATTGATGAGGGAATAAGAATATTAAATAAACTTTCTCATATAAATTCTGAAAAAAATTTAAGCCTTGCTGTTTCAATATATTCTGAGAGAATTAATGAAATAAAAGAAAAACTTTTTCAAATTAACGCTTATCATTTAAATATAAATGAACCGACAACTTTAATGAATTTCGCGCTTCCTCATCATGGCTATTATTTAACAGATTGTCTTACAAAAGAAATTACTATAAATTGGCACTTAAAAAAGAAGTGATTAATTAATTATGGGAATAGATATTGGGATAGGAAAAAGCTCTCAGAAAAAAAACTCATATCAAGCCGGCCTGGAAGCGGCAAAAAAAGCTCTTTCTAATATGGAGAAAGGAGAGGTTGATCTTGCTCTTGTATATTCATCTATTAAATATGATATGCGGGAAGCAATTAAAGGAATTTCAGAAACTTTAAATGGAGCCCAGATTATAGGTTGTACAACTGCGGGAGAACTTACAGAAGAAGGATTAGACAAAGAAAGTCTTATTGTATTAACTTTAAAGAGCGGCGATACTATAAATTTTAAAAGCGGAATTTCGCATAATTTAAGCCTTAAGCCAAGAGATTCTGGAGTAAAATTAGGAAACGCATTTAAAAAATATTTTGATAATTCGCATAATCTTACTCTTATGATTCTTCCTGATGGACTTAGCGGAAACGGAGCTGAACTCGTGCGCGGACTTTATAGTGTTTTAGGACCGAATATTCAGCTTGTAGGAGGTTCGGCAGGGGATGACTTAAATCTTAAAGGAACTTATCAATTTTATGCTTCAAAAGTCCTGCAGGATAGTGTCCCGGGAATTTTATTTCTCTCTGAGGCGCCTTTTGGAATATCCTTAAGGCATGGTCTTTATCCTGTATCAGGACCAATGCTGATAACAAAAGCGCAAGCAAATATTCTTTATGAAATAGACGGAGAGCCGGCGGTAAACGCCTATTTAAAATATTTTAATCTCCCCAAAAATATAAAAGGGGTTGAAGCCTTAGGGCAATTACCCGAATCTCACCTTCATCCCCTCGGCATGCCGGAACTTGGAGATGAATATCTTATCCGTCATTTCATTAACACTAATCCGGATGGTTCTATAATCTGCACAGGGGAAATGCATCAAGATTCTATAGTAAGAATAATGACCGGAACTACTGAAACTTTAGTAAACGCCGCCAAAGAAGCCGCGATTCAAGCCATGAATTTTGTAAAAGACAAAAAAATTAAACTTGCCCTTGTATTTGACTGTGTTTCAAGATTATGGATCCTTAAAGAAAAACAAGGAGAAGAAATCGAGGCAATAAAAAATATTCTTGGAAAAGATGTTCCGATATTTGGTTTCCTTACATATGGAGAAATAGGTAAATTTCAATATGGTCAGCCCCAATTTCACAATCTTGCTATAGTTATCTGCCTGATAACTGAATAAATAAATAAAATTTAAAATAAATGAATGAATCGCATTTAACTTCTGAAGAAAAAATAAAGCAGCTTGAAAAATCTCTTTCTCAATTATCAGTTCTTTATTCAATTGCTTCAAGTATAACTGTTACAACTAATGCTGAAAAAACCTTGGAACTTGTTCTTGAAAAGGCTCTCGATATCTTAAAAGCTGAAATAGGAGCTGTCTTCTTAAAAGAAAAACAAAAATTAACCTTAAAAGTGGAAAGAGGAGGCAAAGGAGTATTCCCATTATCTATAAACCTAAACAATATAGAAGATAAAACAACGATGCCTCTTATTTATAAGGGAGAAGCTTTTTGCGCCGGTCAAACTAATTCAAATTGCGCTCCTTTTGATAAGGTAATTAAAAAATATCCTGTAAAGTCTATAATTTGCTCTCCCATAAAAACTCAAAATAAAATTCTTGGCACTATTTGTATAGGCAGATTTTTTCCGGATGAATTTACCGAACAAGAAAAGTGGCTCCTTAAAATTCTTTCTAATAGAGCAAGTGTTGCCATAGAAAGCTCAAGACTTTATAAAAAATTAAAAAAAACCAATCAAAAACTTTCGGGAAATATAAAACTTGCCAATAAAGAACTTATACGGAGAATAAGCGAATTAAAGGGACTTTATGAAATTGCCCAGTCTATGACAGCCTCTATGGACATAGATAAAATTTTAAAAATAATAATTAACAAAGCCAATCAACTTGCCGGCACTAATATATCAACTTTAAGACTTTTAGATAAAAATACAGGAGAACTGCTCATCAAAGCTTCCACAGGAGTTAGACCGGAAATTCTCCCCCTTATTCCTCTTAAAGTAGGAGAAGGTATAGTAGGAGAAGTAGCTCAAACAGGCATACTGCAAATTATAAATGACCTTGAAGAAGATAATAGATTTGACTATTTCCCAAGAGAACTTCAAAAAGTTAAATCAAAAATCGTAGTCCCGCTTAAAATTAATACTAATATAATAGGAATTTTAGTATGCGCTTCGGCAGAGCGGATGGATTTTACTCAACGGGAAGTTGATTTACTTACTTCTCTTGCCAATCTGGCGGCAATTGCTATAGAAAATGCAAAATTATATCAAAGTGCAACTCAAGAAAGAGAGGAAATTAAAAATTATCTCAACATATTAGAAAAAAGAGAAATTGAACTTAAAGAGGCCAACCAAATAAAATCTCAATTTCTTTCTACGGTTTCCCATGAATTAAGAACTCCTCTTACAACTATTATAGGATACCTTAATCTTTTTATGAATAAACGTTTCGGGACGATTAATGAAAAACAAGAAAATATATTTTCTACTATGGAAAAACAGGCTAATAATCTAAAAAACATCATTGATGAAATTTTAGATATTTCGGCAAGGGAAAGCGGGAAAGGGATAAAATTAAATTTTAAAAATACAAACATAACAGAAATTATTAAAGATATAATCTTCTTATATCAGCCCATAGCTGAAAAAAAAGTTATTAAAATCAAAAATAAAATTCCTAAAATTTTTCCAGAGATTAACTGCGATCCAACTAAAATAACCCAAGTCTTTTCCAATCTTTTAGATAATGCCTTAAAATTTACCGATAAAGGTGAAATTATTATAGAAGCTATAAATAAAAAAAATGAAATTGAATTTATTATTTCTGATACCGGTATAGGAATCGCCCCTGAATATGCTGAAAAAATTTTTGAAAGATTCTTTCAAATAGACTCATCTGACACGCGTTTTTACGATGGGACAGGAATTGGACTTGCTATCGCAAGGGAGATAATCCATGCTCATAATGGAATAATAAAGGTAAAATCTCAAATTCAACAGGGAAGTAAATTCATTATAAGACTCCCAAAATTAATCGAAGAATCTCTAAACGAAATTCCGCTAAAACAAGAAGATCCCGTCTTTATTAATGAGAATACCAACAATAAAACTATTCTTATTATTGATGATGATAAAGACTTGCTTCAACTTGTTGAGATAATCCTTAAAGGGGAAGGTTTTAATATTTTAACCGCCGGAGAAGGTCTTGAAGGATTAAAGAAGCTTTATGAAAATAAAATAGATTTAATCTTCCTTGATATAAGAATGCCTAAAATCGATGGATTTGACATTTGTAAAATCATAAAAAAATATGAAATAACTAAAAACATTCCTGTAGTAATTTTATCGGCTGCGGGACGAACTCAGGATATAGAAAAAGGCATGCTGGCGGGAGCTGATGAGTATATTGTAAAGCCTTTTCAACCAGAAACGATTATTAAAAAAATAAAAAATATCTTAGCCGGCATATCCATAACTTAAAAATATAAAAGATAAAGAAAATAAGTTAGATGAATTATTTAATAATATTACACAGAGAATAAATAAATGGGGAAAAAAATTTTAGTTATTGATGACAATGTAGAATTTACTGTAATGATAGAACTTATCCTCAAGTCATTTGGATTTGAGCCTATTATTGCTTTAAACGGAAAAGAAGGATTAAAAAAGGTTGAACTTGAAAAACCCGACCTTGCGCTTCTTGATATTATGATGCCCGGTATTGATGGATTTGAAGTTCTTCTAAAAATAAAATCACATCCTGAATATAAAAATATTCCTGTAATTATGCTTACCGCCAAAACAGATGATTCTGATAAAAAAAAGGCTTTCGATTTTGGAGCAAATGATTATATTACAAAACCATTTAAATCTATGATTTTAAAACAAAAGATTGAAAATTTTCTTATAAAGTAAATTGAGCCGCAATTTTACTTGGCATAAATAAATTTTCTTTCTAAAATTCGAGTAAATCCGCAGTTATTTTATCAAGAAGCGGCCCCGTTAACACACTCAACAACCATTTGAGGGATGATATGTCCGCCTTTAATTACTTTAGCAAAAACACCTTCTGTAGGCATAATGCAATCTCCCACTTTTTTGAAAATCGCGCATTTGGTATGACAAACTTTTCCAATTTGAGAAATTTCTAAAATACTTTCTTTCCCTACTTTAAGTTTTGTTCCCACTTTTAATTTACTTAAATTTACACCTTTTGTGGTAATATTCTCCGCAAAATCTCCCGGTTTAAAATTAAAACCTTTTTTATTTAGTTCTTCTATCCTTTCCCATGCTAATAAACTTACTTGTCTTATTCCCCCCTCGGCATGAGCGTCTTCTTCCACTCCTAAATCCTTAACTAAATTTATTTCTTCTACTTCTTTTTTAGAAATACCCTTTTTCTTGCTTTTACAAACAGCGATTACCTTAAATTCTTTATTTTTAATTTCTTTTATAGATTCCACTTTTCCCCCCGCTTTTTTCTAATAAATAAATCTCTTTTATTTCTATAGATTTATCCAAAGCTTTGCACATATCGTAAATAGTTAAAGCTGAAATTGAAACTGCGCTCAGCGCTTCCATTTCTACGCCTGTTTTCCCAAAACTTTTTACATAAGCATTAATTTGAATGATTTCTTCATTTATAAAATCAAAATCAATTTCTATAAAATCCAATCCTAAATTATGGCATAAAGGAATTAAATTTCCGGTATTTTTAGCCCCCAAAATTCCTGCGGTTTTAGCCAAAGCGAAAATATCTCCTTTAGCTACGCCTTTTTCTTTAATTAAATCTAAAACTTCTTTTTTAAATTTAACTTTAGCGGTTGCCCGGGCTTCTCTTAAAGTTTCTTCTTTAGCGCTTACATCCACCATCCGGGCTTCCCCTTTAGAATCTAAATGAGAAAACAATTTATCCTCCTACTTCCCACATTGAAACTTGAGATTGAGTTAATTTTCTTTCTTTAGGTTTGCAAATTACTAAATCTTTAATCTTTTGAATAATTTCTTGGTCGCCGGCATAAGCTCTTAACATTTCTTTTAAGTTTAATTCATTTTTATTCCAAAGACAAGGGCGCAAACTGCCATAAGAAGTTAAACGCAAGCGGTTGCAATCCTGACAAAAACATTCGTTAACTCCTGCAATAAAACCAATGATCCCAAAATCTTTAATCTTGTAATATTTAGCCGGACCGGCCGTATAAATATCTTTTACTTCTGTTAAAATATATTTCCGTCTTAATTTCTCTTTAAGTTCTTTTACGCTCACAAACTGCCTCTTAAACCAATTTAATTCTTCATTAAAAGGCATAAGTTCAATGAATCTAACAATGACGCGAAAATCTTTAGTAAAATTAATAAAGTCATCTATCTCGTCTAAATTAAAATCTCTCAAGACCACTAAATTAATTTTTAAAGGAACAAAACCTATTTTTAAAGCTTCTTTTATTCCCGATAAGACATCTTTTAAAGCATCTTTTCTGCAAAGTAATTTAAATTTATCTTCTTTTAAAGTATCCAGACTTAAATTAATTCTTTTTAAGCCGGCTTCTTTTAAACTTTTAGCGTATTTTTTAAGCAGTATTCCATTTGTAGTTAAAGAAAGATCCTCTATCCCTTTTAAACTATTTACTTTTCTAACAAATTTAGCTAGATCTTTTCGAATTAACGGTTCTCCGCCTGTTAAGCGGAATTTATTAATCCCTAAAGTTAAAGAAATTTTTACTACCCTTAAAATTTCCTCATAACTTAAAATAGAAGATGAATCGCGAAAAGAAAATGGATAAAGTTTGCAATATTGGCAGGATAAATTACAGCGGTCAGTTACAGAGATTCTTAAATAATTAATTTTTCTTGAAAATTGATCTTTCATTCTGATTCTAAATTAATTTTAAAATTCTTTTTAATTAAATAATTTAAAGCATAAAATAAAATTATTCCTGAACTTACTCCTAACACAAGATTATTGGCAATTAAAGTTAAAATTCCAACTACGCTTGCGATTAATAAACTAATTTTATTCTTTAAATGCTTAATTTGCAATGCCATTTCTAAGCCGGAAAATAAAAGTAAAACGCCTAAAACAAAATAAGGAATAAAACTTAAATAAAAAACTATAGAATTTTTAAAAATTAAACCTAAAATTAAAAATATGCTCCCGATAATAATATTTGCTCCGGCAGTTCTAGCCCCAAAGCGGTAATGAGCGGCTAATCCTCCCGCTCCATGACAAAAAGGCATCCCTCCCAAAAGCGCGGAAAAAATATTCCCCAATCCTATAGTTAAAGAAAGATTTTTTAAATTTACTTTATGAGCCCTCTCTCCAAAATATTTTTTAGCTAAATCTTCTGTAGCTAAAAGAGAATTGCCTAAAGTTAATGGAATTTGCGAAAAAATTAAAAATAAAAATGAAAATAAATTAAAGGAAGAATTTGAAAAATTATTAAAATTTTGTTTAAAAACAATTTCTCCTTTAAAAATTATTCCCACTAAAATTCCTAAAAATATTAAAATCAACGCGGCCGGAAATTTTTTATTTTTTTCTAAAACTAAAATCAAAATTATTCCTAAAGCGCCTAAAACAGTATTTAAAGAAAAAAAATTAAATGAAGGAGTAAATGAAGAATTAATAAATAACTCTTTTTTAAAAATAAAATTTAAAGCTAATTTAATTAAAATAAGTCCTATCCCCAGTTGAATCCCTTTAATAATCGGACGAGTGAAAACCAGCTTTAATAAATTTTCTATTTTAAAAAAATAAATCAAAATTAAAATTAACCCGATTAAAAAACCCGCCAGATTAATTAAGTTGGCGGGAATACTCTGGGCAATGGCTAATGCGCATAAAGCCTTAAAAGGCTGAATAGGAATAGGAATGCCGTAAAAAAATCCGGAGATTATATAAAATAATCCTATCCCTAAAAAAATCGAGCTGGCTTTTAAGCCATTAAAAGCAATTAAAGCAATAGCTATAGGAATCAATGTCCCTAAATCAGCCAGGCTTCCAGCTAATTCAATAAAATTAAATTTAATTTTATTCTTTTGGAATAACATCTTTAACTTCTTTAGTGGCTTTTTTAAATTCAGCAATTCCACGACCAGCGGCTTTTCCTAATTCTCCTAATTTAGAAGGTCCAAAAATAAGCAAAGCTATCCCGAAAATTAAAGCTAATTCTGTTGGTCCTAAATTAAACATTTTCCACCTCCTTTAAACTTAAATTTTGAATATGAAAATCAATAAATTCTCTTAAAAATTTAGCTATTCCTTTATACAAAAGAGTCCTTGCATTTTCTTCAATATCTTTAGTAAAATCAAAAATCCATTTTAATAAATGTTCTTCTAAAAAACTTTTCTCTATTTCTAAATATTTTTCGGCTTCTTTTAAATTATCTTTTTCTAAAAATTCTAGAGCTTTATTACATAAAAAACTCATAAATTCTAATTCTAAACTAATATGATCATCCGGAGAGACAAGAATCTCAGGATGAACTAAATTCATTTTTAAATAATATTCTCTTACTTCTAAAGCAGCGCTTTGGAAAACTAAACGCTCGCTTGAGCGGTAAACCGATTCCCATGGAGGAGCTAAAAGTTTATTTGGACCAATAAATAAACGATTATAATCTTCTTTAAGTTCTTTAAGAGAAGATAGAAGATTATTATTTATGTCTAATGAAGAAAAATAATCTTTTAATAAATCAGCGGATTTAAAATTTAAATCTAAAAAAACTTTTTCATCTTTTAATTTTAAAATGAACTCTGCCTGCGGAACTTCTTTAAAAAAAGAGCTTAATAAATCATAAAAAAAAACCAATACTCATATAAATTTAATTTAAGCCAGAGGCTGTCGGTAAAACATAACTTGTTACCAACCACATCACCATAATGCTCTCACCAAGGGGAGAGGGAAGGGTGAGGGGTTGATTGGAACTCCTGTAATAAATTAATTAAGATGTAGGACTCTTTTTCGGACAACTCCTGGCTTTTTTCCCCCCCTATCTACTTAATTACTAACCACTATCTCCTAATTTATACTGCTCCTTTTGTGGGAATAAAACGAATCGACGGCTTGGTAAAACTAGGATCAAAATTTTTAATCTTATCGACAACTTTTTCCTGTTCAATTTTATCAAGTTCTCCATGATATAAAGCAAATCCCATGCAAGTAATTACACAAGCCGGCGCTAATCCTTTTTCTAAACGATGCACGCATAAAGTGCATTTGTCAATTTTTTTAGTTTCAGGATTATATTGAGGCGCGCCATGAGGACAGGCAAACTTGCAGCGCTGGCATCCTACGCATTTGTCGTGGTCCACTAAAACAATTCCATCTTCTTCTCTTTTATAAATAGCCTCTTTTGGACAAGCTTTTAAACAAGCAGGCTCTGCGCAATGATGACAAGAAGTAGTTACAAAATACTTATATGGCTTTGGATATTTTCCGCCTTCTTGGGTAATTACTCTTCTTCTTCTTACGCCTACGGGTAAATTAAATTCCTGCTTACAGCCTGCTTCACAAGCGCGGCAGCCAATACAATTATATAAATTTACTTTCCAGCCGATTTGTTTCTTCACTTTAGGAATTTTAGTCATAAGCGCCATTATTTATTCTCCTCCTTTCTTTAAGCTTTATAAATTTTTACTCCGACTTCTTTTGTAACCGCTTGACCGGAAATTTTATCTATTTTTCCGGGCATAAACTGCCCATCGTTAGTGCCTTTGCCTTTAGCAATTCTTCCTAAAGCCCAGTGTCCAAAGCCATGCTGCTGCCCTACCACTTCAGGATGAATTCCCTCGGTAAGAAAAACTGTAGCTTTAGCTTTGGCATAAGGCGATTCAATCCAAATTTCATCTCCATCTTTTAAGGCATATTTTTTAGCAGTTTCTGTATTAATCCAGAGAGGATTATCGCCTTTCATTTCCATTAGCCAGGCATTATTAAAAGTGCGCGTATGAGTATGTTCGGTTTGTTTCCATGAAACATAAAATAAAGGATAATCGTTCGTAGGAGCATCTTCAGGGGGAGTATATTCAGGCAGAGGATTATATCCTGCTTTTTCTAATTGCTTAGAATAAAATTCTACTAGTCTTGAAGGAGTATTAAAACCTTTAAAAACTAAATCTTTCCATTTTATTCCCACTCCTTTTCCATCTTTATCTTTTACTACCATAGTTTTTGAATCAACACTTCCTCCTTCAGGGAATTTTACTATATCTTTATATTTTTCATATCTGGTCGGCCCTTTAACCCAAACGGCGCCGGGAAGTTTCTTTAATTCATCTAAAGTAATTCCAATTCCGCCTTTTAATTCATCGCTTAAATAATCTTCATAACTCATCTCAAAGCCTTTGCCGTCTTTATCTTTAAGATTTAACTTTTTACCTAATTCCATTACAAATTTATATTCCGGCCATCCGCCAATCCATGACTGCACCACCGGCTGTCTTAAAGATAAAGCCGAGAAATTCACCCAGTTGCCGGTAAGATCATATCTTTCCAAAAAATGAGCGCCGGGAACAACAATATCGGCTAATTCCGCAGTTTCACTTAAATGGGTGTCAACCGCCAAAATAAATTCCATATTTTTAATTGCTTCAAAATTCTTTTTAGTATTAGGAACTGACATTACCCAATTTTGAAAAATAAAAACCGCCGCTTTGGGCTGATAAGGTTTTCCTGTGAGCATTGCTTCCCGGGCTTCTACATAAATACCCGATCCGTGTCCAAAAGGATATTTTGAGCCTAATCCGTCAACTCGAGGCAGTTTAGGTTTATCAAATTTTAATGAACGACGCTTACCGCCTTTTCTCTCAGGAATAATTTGTGTCCCCGGCTTATCATACTGCCCTAAAAGAGCGCAGAGCATAGCAATTGCCCTGCCTCCCTGAGTAGAATTAGTATGATGCCCCGGACCTGACCAGGCATCAATACAAACCGGTTTTCTTGCCGCTAATTCTCTAGCAATTCTTCGTGTTGTTTCAGCCGGAACAGAGGTAATTTTCTCCGCCCACTCCGGGGTTTTATCTTCCACAAATTTAGCATATTCCGGGAATCCCGCTGTCCAGTAATTAATAAATTCTTGATCATAAAGTTTTTCTTTAACAATTATATTCCCTAAAGCTAAAGCCAAGGCTCCATCGGTTCCCGGACGAATCGGAATCCATTCATCGGCTTTAGCGGCAGTATGATTAAATACAGGGTCTACCACGACCATTTTTGATCCTCTTTCTCTTCCCCTGTTAATAATTGCAGGAAGATGAGACCATTTGGTAGCGGAAAGCATATTCCAGCCAAAAATAAGCATATATTTACTATTTGCAAAATCCGGGAGAGGTCTTTCATCTCCCATTACCAGAGAAAAATTTCTTTTTCTGGCAACATCGCAAAGATTGGAATGATTATGATAATTAGGGGTCCCAAAAAGGCTGCAGAAATCCGCTTGAATATTGGTAAATGAATGATCTTCAGAAAACCAAACTAAAGCTTCCGGCCCGTATTTTTCTTTTATCTCTTTTAATCTTTTAGCAGCTTCTTCCACTGCTTCTTCCCATGTAATCGGCTCCCATTTTCCAGAGCCTCTTTCTCCAACTCTGCGCATAGGAGTTTTTAAGCGGTCTGGATCATAAAGAGATTTAACGGCTGAATTTCCCTTAGGACATAATCTTGCTCCCCGGGCTTTTTCTTTTTCATAATCAGAAAAAATATTGCAAACTCCAATAGGATTATGTTCATTTGGTTCAATCTTTTTTACAATTCCATTTTCCACTAAAACTTTTATTCCGCTTTGCCCGCCGCACATATTACAGCAAGAATAAATGAAATTTCGCTCGCCGATTAAACTTTGAGCATAAGCCGAAGAAACTTCTTTTAATTTTTTTCCTCCAATGGGAAGAGCGCTAAAAACCGCCGCTCCTCCGGTTAATCCGGCATATTTTAAAAACGATCTTCTTTTAATTTTATAATCTTTTAATTTTTCAAAAAAATTTTTTTCTTCTTCCATATTTTCACCTCCTATTTTTTAATAAAAAATTGATCATGGCATTTTAAACAAACATTAGGACTAACCTGTTTCCTTATATAAGCTCCTGAAGTTTCTCTTAAATCCACTATTTTATGGCAATCCTGACATTTAAAAGTTCCTTGAATCATATGCAGTTTATGGGCAGGGAAAATCTTAGAATCTAAACTTTTCCCTTTAGTGCGATCGGTATGACATTTAACACATTGACTCATAGGAACTTTTGAAGCATTAAGATGTAAATCAACTAAATTAATTGAAGCGGCAAAAACAAAAGTAATTAAAAATACTAAACATAAAATTAAAGTGATTAATCTCATCTTTTTTGCCATTTCCTTACCTCCTTATT
>JACPDS010000148.1 GCA_016183885.1 Armatimonadota bacterium | reverse complement strand
TAAACCTTCTAAAGAGCGGTAATAAAGAGTATCATATCCGCCGATTCTCAGCCATTTAGCTAAGTTTCCCAGCATTGCATCGACAAAAAACTTAGGCATAAAAAAACTAACTAAGTTAAAACAACCTCTGTTTTACTTTCTCTTAAAAACTTAGCGGCTTCTTCAGGCGCGCTTACATTAATAAACATTCCTGTCCCTAATTCAAAACCAGCCGGAGTAGTTAAACGGGGAATAATTTTAAAATGCCAATGATAAGCTTCGGCTTGTTTTTCCGGCTTAAGCAAACTATGCAAAGTTAAATTATAAGAAGGATCCCCCAAACAATTATAAAAACGTTTTAAAACATCTTGAAGAATTAACGCTAAATCATTTCCTTCTTTCATTGATATTTGAGAAAAAGAAGCATTATGGATTCTTGGCAGAATCCATGTTTCAAAAGGATAGCGGGAAGCAAAAAAGGCTATGGCAATAAACGAATCATTTTCAGCTATTTTTCTCTCTCCATCTTGATCTTCAAATTCAAGCAAATGGCAGTAAGGACAGCGTTCTTCATACTCGTAATAGATAGACGCTCCTTCCACTTCATACCAGAATTCTTTGGGCATTACCGGAGTGGCTATTAATTGAGAATGAGGATGAAGGAGAGAAGTGCCGGCTCGATCTCCATGATTCCTAAAAATTATAATATGTTCTAGATTAAATTTATTTTTTAACTGATTATAACGCTCAAAATATGCGGAAACTAATTCTTCCATTTGCGAATTAGATAAAGAAATAATATCATTATAATGCTCGGGAGTTTCTATAATCACTTCATGAACTCCTATGCCATTTAAAATATCATATATTCCAACAGAATTATGACTTAATTCTCCTGCCGGAGATAAAGCCGGAAATTTATTTGGAATTACTCTAATCTGCCAGCCTTTAAAATTATTTTTCGATTTATATGCCAAAATTTCCGGCGGAGTCATATGTTCATTGCCGGGGCAAAAAGGACATTTACTTTTTTCTAAATTTTGCTCTTCTTTAGTTTTTATGATTTCTTTTTTAACGGAAAAATCATCCGGGCGTTTACTCCTTTCAGTGGCAATAACTACCCACTCTCTGGTAATAATATTTTTTCTTAATTCAGGCATAAATCCCCCCCATCCAAAAATTTCTAATTTTTTTATATATATTTTCTAAAATTTTATAAAAATTCCTTTAATAAAATATAAATAAATTAGAAGGAATTAAAACCCTAAATTCGAATATCTAAATTCTAAACATAGCTTAAAATGTAAAATTTAGGGCTTAAAATTTCTTTAAGGAAATAATAAATGTCTATAATTAAAGCTCCGCGAGGGAATAAAATTTCTTGTAAAGGCTGGCCTCAGGAAGCCGCCTTAAGAATGTTAATGAATAATCTTGATCCAGAAGTAGCTGAAAAACCGGAAGAATTAATTGTTTATGGCGGAACAGGGAAAGCGGCTAGAAACTGGGAATGTTTTCATGCCATTATAAAAAGCTTAAAAGAATTAAAAAATGACCAAACTTTATTAATTCAATCGGGAAAACCAGTTGGTATATTAAAAACCCATTTTTATGCTCCGCGAGTTTTAATTGCTAATTCACTTTTAGTCCCTGCTTGGGCAAATTGGGAAAACTTTAGATTTTTAGAAGCCCAAGGATTAACAATGTATGGACAAATGACCGCGGGAAGCTGGATCTATATCGGCGCTCAAGGAATCCTCCAGGGAACTTATGAAACTTTTAATGCTATAGCCCAAAAACATTTTAAAGAAAATTTAAAAGGGAAAATTGTTTTAACCGCCGGATTGGGAGGAATGGGAGGAGCTCAACCTCTTGCAATCACAATGAATGGCGGAATTTGTATTGCTGTAGAAGTAGATCCTGAAAGAATAAAAAAAAGAATTAAAACTAAATATTGCGAAAAATACACTGATTCCTTAAAAGAAGCCTTAAATACGGCATTAAAAGCTAAAGAAGGAAAAAAACCTCTCTCAATTGCCTTAATCGGCAATGCGGCAGAAATTTATCCTCAAATTTTAAAAGAAAAATTTATTCCCGATATAGTTACTGACCAAACTTCAGCTCATGATGCTCTTGAAGGTTATATCCCTAAAGGAATTTCTTTAAGCGAAGCATTAATTTTACGAAAAAATAATCCAAAAGAATATATAAAAAGATCTTTAGATTCAATTTCCATACATGTTAAAGCAATGTTGGAATTTCAAAAAAATGGGGCAATAGTTTTTGACTACGGCAATAATATTAGGAAACAAGCTCATCTTAACGGTGTAAAGGACGCTTTTGATTTTCCTTCTTTTGTGCCGGCTTATATTCGCCCACTTTTTTGTGAAGGTAAAGGACCTTTTCGCTGGGTTAAAAGAATTTAAAGATAATCAAGCCCTAAGCCGCTGGATTAAAATGGCGCAAAGTAAAATTAGTTTCCAGGGACTTCCCTCAAGAATTTGCTGGCTGGGATATAAAGAACGATCTAAAATTGGAAAAATATTTAATCAACTGGTAAAAAAAGGCGAAATTTCCGCTCCAATTGTAATTGGCAGAGATCATTTAGATTCAGGCTCTGTAGCTTCTCCTTATAGAGAAACTGAAGGAATGAAAGATGGCTCAGATGCAATAGCTGATTGGCCAATTTTAAATGCCCTCTTAAATACTGCTTCAGGCGCTCACTGGATAGCTGTGCATCATGGAGGAGGAGTGGGAATAGGCTATTCATTACATGCAGGAATGGTAGTAGTTGCAGATGGAACAAGAGATTC
>JACPDS010000022.1 GCA_016183885.1 Armatimonadota bacterium | reverse complement strand
TTAAAGAAAATAATCCGGAAATAAAAGAAGAAGATTTAAATTGGCTGGGACTTAATTGGGACGAGGGTCCTTATTTTCAAACTCAAAGACTGGAATTTTATAAAAAATACGCGCAAATTCTCTTGGAAAAAGAATTGGCTTATCCATGCTGGTGCTCTCCCTCGGAATTAGCCATGAAAAGAGAGTGTCAGCAAAAATCAGCTCAAGCGCTTATTTATAGCGGTAAATGCAGAAATTTAAGCAAAGAGGAGCAGAAAAAACTTAAATCTATAAAAAAAAACCAAGTTCTACGTTTTAAAATACCGCCGGGAGAAACTAAAGTAAATGATTTAATTCGAGGAAAGGTTGTTTTTGAGAATAATTTAATCGATGATTTTATTATTCTTAAATCTGACGGAATTCCAGTTTATAATTTTGCCGCGGTAGTAGATGACCATTTAATGAAAATTACTCACATTATTCGCGGAGAAGAACATCTTTCCAATACTCCGCGTCAAATTTTGCTTTATCGGGCATTGGATTTTCCTTTGCCTTATTTTGCCCATATCCCTATTATTTTAAATCCAGACCGCAGCAAATTAAGTAAAAGGCATGGAGCGGTAAACTTAAGAGATTTTAAAAAAAGAGGATTTTTACAAGAAGCCTTATTTAATTTTTTAGCTCTTTTAGGTTGGGCTCCCAAAGATAATAAAGAATTTCTAACGTCTCAAGAATTAATTGAAGAATTTTCTTTGGTTAATGTTAGTAAACATCCGGCTATTTTTAACGAAGAAAAATTAAAATGGATGAATGCTCAATATATAAAAAGATTATCCAACCAAGATTTAACTCATTTAAGTTTGCCTTTTTTTAAAGAAAATAATCCGGAAATAAAAGAAGAAGATTTAATTCCGCTTATCCCTTTATATAAAGAAAGAATTAAGACTTTAGCGGATTTTCCTAAAGAAGCCGAATATTTTTTTAAAGAAGATTTTCCTCCTGATAAAGAAGCGCAAGATAAATATTTATCAGCTCCTTATCTTAAAGAAGTTTTAGATTCCTTAATCTTAAAATTAGAAAGTTTAGAGGAATTTAACCAGGAAAATATAGAAAGCTTAATTCGAGAAAGAGCGCTTTTTTTTAATTTAAAAGCCGGGAATTTAATTCATCCTTTAAGAGTTATTTTAACAGGAAAAAGCGTCAGCCCGGGCTTATTTTTATTAATGGAGAAAATGGGAAAAGAAAAAGTAATTTCTAGAGCGAAAAAATTTTTAAATTTAGTTTTAAATAATCATTTAGCTAAAGATAATAAATAAGATTTAAATTATAAAAAATAAGGAGAAAAAATGTTAATTTTATTTACTACTTTAATTTTAATTTTAATAATCATTATTTTTTCCATTCAAAATGCCGACCCGGTAATAGTGCAGTTTTTATCATGGCAGTTCACCATGCCTAAAGTAATTTTACTTTTTAGTGCTTTACTTTCAGGAGTTTTTTTTGCTACTATATGGCATACTATCCGTTTTATTAATTTTAGCAAACTTATTAAAGAATTTGGAAGAAAAATTAAAGATTTAGAAGACGAGATAAAGAATAAAAATGAAATGGTAAAAAATTTAGAAAAAAATAACATGGATAAATTTAGAGAAGATAAAAATGTTTAAATGGAACATTTTATCTCAAGATGACCAGATGGCTGAAAAAATTTCTAAAAGCCTTAAAATCTCTAAATCTCTGGCTAAATTATTGGTTATCCGGAGAATAACAAATCAGTTTGAGGCTCAAAAATTTCTTTTCGGCGCTTTATCCGATTTAGAAGATCCTCATTTATTAAAAGATCTTTCTTTAGCTTTAGAAATTATTTTGCAATCTCTTAAGAATAAAGAAAAAATAGCCGTCTTTGGAGATTATGATGTTGATGGAGTAACGGCTACAAGTTTGGTTGTGTCAGCTTTAAGAGATTGCGCGGCGCAAGTAATTTATTATATTCCTCATCGTTTAGAGGATGGTTATGGAAGCTCTCAAGAAGGTATCGATTAGGCGAAAAAAAATAAAGTTAATTTAATTATTACGGTAGATAACGGAATAAGCAATTTTTCCCAAGTAAAATTAATTAAAGAGTTGGGAATAAAAATAATTATCACCGATCATCATGAAGTCTTGGAAGAAATTCCACAAGCCGATGCGGTAATTAATCCTAAAAGAAAAGAATGTCTTTATCCCCATAAAAATTTAAGCGGAGCAGGGGTAGCTTTTAAATTAATTCAAGCTCTCTTTAAAAATCTAAATAAAGATT
>JACPDS010000021.1:17706-25045 GCA_016183885.1 Armatimonadota bacterium | reverse complement strand
AGCCGGCTTTAAATAAAGTTTTGTTGATTCTCGGTTTTGAAAAAGCCGTAAAGCAAGTGGTTCCAATTAATCCTTTTGTAAGACCCTTCATAAGACATATGCACCTCTCTTTAATTCTTATTTTATTTCATTCTATCAATGGTGCACATGTATCTGAACTTTTTCACAATTTACTCAATCCGATGAGTAAATTGTAATTGCACCTCTTCTGAAATTATTCTGAAATCTGTATCCAGCTAAAAATCACATTTAATGCCGGATTAAGTGGATTCTGCGTTTGAGATGGAGATTAAAAAGTTATCTTTTAAATAAACCAAAAATACTGTCCTTAATATTTTTCCGTCCTGTTTTGCTTTTTAAAAGGATTATCAAGGAAAACAAAATATAAATCAAAGAATAAATGTGGCGGCTAAAGGGGGTAGTAAAAAATATTTGGGTAATGAAAAGAAAAAAAATTATTAAAGCTTCCCAAAGGCTTATTTGGAGATTAGAGATAATCATAATGGCAAAGGCTGACTGGGCAGAGGTTAAAAAAAATTCTTCTACTTGGCGAGAATATAAGGGTAAGGCTAAAATTTTCCCCGCAGAAAGGCTAAAAACCAAAGGAATCATTCCCACAAGTAAGGTCCATTGATTTATTTTAGCGGAAATTAAAGCTCCTAATCCTAGAGAGGGTTTTAATCTTAAGGCAAATAAAACCGCCACAATAAATTCCGGGGCTTCAGAAGCCAAAGGAGCTAACCACTGTATTAATAGAAATTCTTCGATTTTTAAAATTTTTCCCGTATGAATTAAACCTTCGGCAAAAGGTTCAGCGGAAATAAAAATAGAAAATCCAGCATATAAAAATAAAAGCAAAGATAAAATCCTTCTTTTATTTTTTCCTAAACCAGCAATAGCTTCTGCCGGACCTTCTAATTCAGGCTCTTCCTGATGACTTTTAGCGGCTAAATAAATATATAAAACAAATAAGCCCCCTAAAATTACCGTATCAATTAAAGCAAGATTTCTTTTAAAAAAAATTATAAAAGAATATAATGTTGAAAGAATAAGAAAGGATAATTCCAAGCGATTGCTTTTTTCTAAAACTACAGTTTTATTTTTGCTCTTCCAATAATAAAAAAATACTACCGCAGCCCAGGCTGCCCCAATAATTAAGCGGTTAGAGCCTGTCATATTAGCCGCGGCATAAGCTCCGTAGCCAACTTTTTTGGCGGCATTCCATGCAAAGTACATATCTACGGCATATTCCGGCAATATGGCAATTAAGGCTACCATAGCCAAGGCTAAAGATTGGGAAATATCCAGTTGAGCTACTTCGGCAATCCATGAAAGCAGAAAAGCTGCTCCTATAATGGCAAATCCCGATAAAAAAGTGATTAAAATCTGATGATTATGATAGGCGGAAAACTTTAAAATTATCCAAGGAAGAGGCAAAAAAGCCGCTCCAAATAAATAAAGCCAATTTTTAAGTAAAACCAACTTCATTTTTTAAAGATTAGCTCTAATTCTTTAGGCAGAATTTCCCAACGCTTTTCTTCTTTTATCTTAAATGATTTCATTTTTTTTAGTTGTTTTATAATCAATTCTCTAACTTCTTCTTTGGATTTTTTAATTACAGGGCAATTTTTAAACATATTATATCCGCCGCCGCTATTAAAACGATAATTATTTAAAACCAATAAAAATTCTTGGTTGTCTTTTATCAACTTATTTTTAAACATTAAATTTACAATGCGCTTGCCAATGGGTTTAGTAAGATCGATTTGATAATTTACTCCATAAGCAATATCGTAATTATAGCCGGGAACCTGCGGATCAATTAGATCCTCTAAATTTGTTTTTCCGTTATAAGCTTCAAAAGCTTTAAAATATTTTGCGGAATATTCTAAAGCTTCTTTTAAAATCTTTCCATTAATTTTAATTAAATATAAAGTATTTTCATAGGGATATAAAGAAAAAATTTGATAAACTTTAATTTCTCCTTTGGGAATAAAAACTTCCGAATTTAACACGGAAGCCAAAGAAATATCCGCTTTGCCCCAATCTAACTGGACTTGATTAATTAAGTTCATTAAAGGAGTATCTTGAAAACGCGCTAGTTTTCCGCTTAAATCTATATCGGTTTCTCCTATTTTTCGATTAAGATAGTTTAAAGTGGTTTGATGATATTTTTCGGTTAATTTTAAAATTTCTAAAGAGGGGTTAATATTTTCTACTTTTAAGGTATAAGCGTTTTTTTGAATCACTTTCCATTTTTTATTTTCTTTTTTTAAAGTAAAATCTATTTTAGCCAATCTTTCTCCATAGCGTTTAGCCTGAACCAAAAGCACTGAATTAATTAATAAACTCGGGACATCTTTATGAGTATGCCCCATTAAAATAAGATCAATTTGGGGAATATTTTGAGCAATTTTATAAACCGCATTTTCTCCGCTGATTTGATATTTGTATAATCTTTTAGTTTCAAGATCTTGTTCTAAGCCCATATGAGCGGCTAAAATCACTAAATCCGCTTTAAGACTATTTTTTAAAAAATTTACCCATTTTTTAGTTTCATAAAAAGCATCTTTAAAAACCAAATCTTGATGATTTTCTTTGTCTTCCCAATGAGGTATGGCTGGAGTAGTTATCCCTAAAATAGCGATTTTTATTCCCTTAATCTCTTTAATTATATAGGGTTTAAAATAAGGATAGGGGCTATTTTTTTTATAAGTATTAGCGCTTAAGAAAGGAAATTTAGCTTCGGCTTTAGCCTTTAAAAGCACTTTAAGCCCGAAATTAAAATCGTGATTTCCTATGGTCATACTCTCATATTTCATAAAATTCATCGCCTGAATAATCGGGTCGGCTAAATTAAAAAGATATTTATGATGATAATATTCCAAAGGACTGCCCTGCAAAGTATCTCCGCAATCGATTAACAGAGTGTCAGGGTTAGTTTTGCGGATTTCTTTTACTAAGGTATAAATTTTAGCTAAGCCTTGAGCTTTTTCTTTTAAAGTAAAATAATCCAAAGGATAAACCTGCCCGTGCAAATCTGTGGTGGCTAAAACAGTAAGTTTAACTTCCTCCCCAAAAACCGGAATAATAAAAATTAAAAACAATAAAATTAATATTTTTATCTTTTTCATTCTTTTATTATTAAACGCTCCCCTGAATAAATTTCTTTAAAATTATTTTTATTCAATTTTAAGATTAATGCTCCCTGAGGATTTAAATCCCATGCTATGCCCTTTAAAATATTATCCTGATAAATAATTTCCACTTCTTTCTTGAGATAATTTGAAACACCTTTAATCTTAGGTAAAATAAATTTAAGCCCTTTTTGAAGAAAAATTAAATATTTTTCTTCAAAATTTTCTAATATATTTTTTAGCAAATTAACTCTGGAAAGATTTCTTTTTTTCTCTTGATAAAGAGAAATAGCCGTATTTTCCAGCTCGGGATGAAATTTTTTTAAATTTACATTTAATCCTATGCCTAAAATAAGGTATCTTTTCTTTTGAAAAAATTTTATTTCTGCTAATACTCCTCCTAATTTTTTATTATTTAAAATAATGTCATTTGGCCATTTAAGATAAGATAATAAAGAAAGTTTTTCCCTTAAAACCTCTACAATGCAATAAGAAGCAAGCAGGGTAATCCCGGAAAAATTCCGCTTGTCTTGAATATATAAAATTAAAGAAAACCAAAGTCCGCCGGGGGGAGAATGCCAAAAATTTTTACTTCTTCCCCTGCCCTTAGTTTGACTTTCACATATCACTAAAGTTCCATCTGAAGCTCCCTTCCCAAGAAAGCCTTCTGCAGCAATATTGGTAGAGGTTAAGGTTGGATAAAAATAAACCTCTCTCCCAATAAAACTTGTGGAAATCTTTTTTTTAATGAGCAGGGCATTTAATTTATCCATTTAAGAAGTTTTGATTATTTTTAAAGATAAGTCTAAAGATTTAACAGAATGAGTAAGCGCTCCTATGGAAATATAATCTACGCCCATTTTGCATAATTTGGGGATATCATTTAAATTAACCCTGCCGGAAACCTCTACCTGAGCCATTCCATTAATAATTTCTAAAGATGCCTTAATTTCTGATAAAGACATATTGTCCAGCATAATTATATCCGGGGATTCTTTTAAAGCTTCCTTAAGTTGAGCGATATTTTCTATTTCAATTTCAATTTTTTTCCCATAAGCGTTATTTTTAAGTTTATTTATGGACTCTTTAATGGATGAAAATTTCAAATGATTGTTTTTAATTAAAATTCCATCGCCTAAAGAATAACGATGATTTAATCCTCCCCCAACTCTTACGGCATATTTTTCTAATAAACGCAATCCGGGGGTAGTTTTTCTGGTGTCAAGAATTCTGGTCTTGCTATTTTTAGTTAATTTAACTATTTCTTTTGTAAAACTAGCGATTCCGCTAAGTCTTTGCAAAAAATTTAATGCCGTTCTTTCTCCCATAAGAATGTTTTGAGCGCTTCCTTTTAAATCGGCCAGAATATCCTGGGGGATAATTTTTTCTCCATCTTTTTTTAATATTTTAAAATCTATCTTGGAATCTAAAGTTTCAAAAGCTAGTTTAGCAATTTCTATTCCGGCTAAAACTCCTTCTTCCTTGGCTAAAATATGCCCCCGGGCTTGAGAATCAGGATTAATCAACAGGTTGGTAGTAATATCTCCTGAGGGCAAATCTTCTTCGAGAGCTTTTTTGAGAATAGATTCAACTTGAAAGATTAAATTCATTAATAAATTTTTAAAAAAGAAAGTTTCTGAAAATCTAAATGTTCGTGCCAGCGAGGATCGTTTCTGCGGGGAAAATCGCTTCGATAATGAGCTCCCCGGCTTTCGGTACGGGCTCGAGAAGCTTCTGAAATTAAACGAGCTAAAAAAAGCATATTCTTTAATTCAAAAAAAACTTGAAGCGGATGTTTGGGATAAATCAAAAATTCGGCGCTTTCTTTAAGCTTGGGTTCTAATTTTTTATAAGAAAAAGTTTTATTTTGAATGCGCTCTAAAGATGTTTGAATTTGATCCAATTTATTTATAGCCTCGGTTAATCCGTCATGATGGCGCGCTATTCCTACTTTATCCCACATAATTTCCTGCATACTCTTCTTAAAATTAAGAATTTTTACCATTTCTTTGCTGAGTTTATTTTTGGTAATTTTCCAATTTACTTCATTAAGCTCAATTTTTTCCAAAGACGACATTAAAGAAGGCGGTTTAAAGTTATCTAATCTAGAAGCTTTAAGTATATATTCTTTAGCTTTCTGCCCCATTCTCTTCCCAAATATTAATCCTTCGATTAAAGAGTTGCTGGCTAAACGATTAGCCCCATGCAGCCCCAAACAAGCTGTTTCGCCTGCGGCAAATAAACCAGAGATAGCTGTTTCTCCCCATAAATTAACTTGAATTCCCCCCATAATATAATGAGCTGCAGGAGAAACAGGAATTTTTTTAGAAGATAAATCAACCCCCATCTTTTCGCACATTTTAGAAATTTTAGGAAAACGTTTCTTGAAATTTTCTACAGGCTTAATATCTAAATAAACATATGGAGATTTAGTGCGATGCATTTCCTGAAAAATACTTCGAGTAACAATATCTCTGGAAGCTAATTCTCCCTCGGGATGATAATTAGACATGAACGCTTCGTCTTGGGTATTAAATAAGACTGCTCCCTCGCCCCTTAAAACTTCGGAAAGTAAAAATGCCGATTCTTGTTCTTTTTCAATATATAAAGCGGTGGGATGAAACTGAACAAATTCCATATCCCTTAAACATGCCCCAACCCTATAAGCCATGCTCATTCCATCGCCGGTAGCTATTTTTGGATTAGTGGTGCGCAAAAAAAGCTGCCCCACTCCTCCTGTTGCCAAAAGCGTAGCATGAGCTAAAAAAACCTTTACTCGATCGTTTTTTAAATCATAAACCCATGCTCCCATGCAAGTATCGTCTTCTACAATTAAATCTAAAACGAAATGATGCTCTAGGGTAGAAACAGAATCTTTTTGTAAATTTTTTAAAAGCACATTTTCAATTTCTAATCCGGTAGCATCTCCTTTAGCATGAACAATCCTATTGCGGCTATGCGCGGCCTCTCTTAATAAATCCAACTTTTTATTTTTAGTATCAAAACTTGCTCCCATCCTTATTAATTCTCCAACAATCTTGGGAGCTTCTTTGGTTAAAATATCCACCGCTTCCAAATTACATAATTCTGCCCCTGCATTAAGCGTATCTTGTTTATGAAGTTCAGGATTATCTTTTGCCCCGAGAGCGGCTGAAACCCCGCCTTGAGCTTCTGCGGTGGCGCAATCTTTTAAGTCGCTCTTGGAAATTAAAACTACTTTTCCTTTATCGGCTATTTCTAAAACAGCTGATAAGCCGGCTACTCCCGTTCCTATCACTAAAAAATCACAGTAAATAACTTCCATCATAATATTTATTGCTTCTATGGGTATTATCAATATTCCTTTAATTTAAAACTAAACATGCGCTCCAAAGATAAATAAGCTTTTTTTGCAATTTTCCGGGGAACATTGATGGGATAAATTAATTTTTCTAAAGATTCTAAAACTTTTTCAAGGGTAATTTGTTTCATATTAGGGCAAATCAATCGTTCTGTTGCGATAAAAAATTTTTTTTGAGGATTCTCTTTTTTTAAACGTTCCAGCATTCCAATTTCTGTTCCAATAATAAATTCATCGGAGTTTGAATTTTTTATAAATTTGGCAATCCCTTCTGTTCCTCCTATATAATCTGCCTGATCGATAATATCGCTGGTACATTCTGGATGAACAACGACTAAAGCTCGGGGATATTTTTCTTTTGCTTTTAATAAATCTTCTATTAATAAACGGTGATGGGTTGGGCAAAAACCCGGATAAAGATAAATTTTTTTAGAAATTTTCCTGGAAATAAAATTGCCCAAACTCTGGTCGGGAATAAAAAGAATTTCCTCTTTAATGTTGGAAACGATTTCCAAAGCATTTCGAGATGTGCAGCAGATATCGCTTAAAGCTTTAACTTTGGCAGAAGAATTAATATAACAGACTACTTTAGCATGGGGATATTTTTTTTTATATTCTAAAAGCTTTTCTTCATCGATCATATCTGCCATGGGACAGCCGGATGCTAAATCCGGTAAAAGCACTAATTTTCCCGGCGAAAGAATTTTAGCCGTTTCTGCCATAAAATGTACGCCGCAAAATACAATTATTTCTTGATGTGTTTTTGCGGCGGCTTGACTTAAGGCCAGCGAATCTCCTAAAAAATCGGCAATTTCCTGAACTTCTTTTCTCTGGTAATTGTCGACTAAAATTACAGCATTTC
>JACPDS010000021.1:6486-17681 GCA_016183885.1 Armatimonadota bacterium | reverse complement strand
AGACATTTTATTATTATAGATTAAAAATAAAAATGCAAAACTAAAAAACCGCAGAGAAAAACCAAAAAAACTTTTCTTGAAAAATATTTCTAAATTTTTAAATTTGAACTTAAAATTTAATATTAATCCTAAATTAAACGCATCGCTTATAAATATTCTTCTGTCGGGACTAATTTAATATCTTTTAAGGCATTTAATTTCTGTTCTATATAATGTTTATATTCAATCCCCACTAAGACTAAAATCTTTTGACGGGGATAAATTTCTACTGTATTTTTAATTCTTTTAAAGAACGCTTCGCTCCAATTTTCCCAAGCTTTTAAATTAAAATTTTTAACCATTTTAGCGGCGCATCCATGAAATACTAAAATTAAATCTACTAATTTTAAATTAATTGACCTGGCATCTCCCCAATAATTTTTAATTAAAAAATCAAAAGTATTTTTTAAAAGACGTAAATACAATTCACCTTTGGCTTTTTCAATAGGATCATTTTCCAATTCTTTCATATATTTTTTATCGGATTCTATTAATTCGCTCCAAGCAGGCTCATCCGGTTCTAAGGTAACAATTTCCCATTTTTTAGCTTTAGCCAGGGGTATAATTTGAGAATATTCAATTTTGGTTCTTTGTTTTTTCAAACTTCCGTCTAAATTGAAATCTTTTTTGCTTAATTCTACGCAAATAACGGCCGGGTTAATTTTTTTAATAATCTGGATTAATTTTTTTAAATTATACTCTTTAGAATTTTTATGATATTCATGCAGAGTCCCTAAAACAATTACTTCTGTATTTTTAAGCTCTTTTCTTTTGCTTCGCATAATAATCTTCCTCTCAAAAAGGATAAATTTAAGTTTTACTAGAATTTTAAAGCCTTTGAGAAGAAAAGTCAAGGATAGAATGAATGGCTTTTCAGCTGTCAGCCCCGTACCCCTGATTGCTGAAAACTGATTGCTAAATACTAAAAGGGGGATGATATAAATATAATGCGTAAAATTATTCTTATATTTCTTATTTTATTTTCAATTTTACATTCCTGCATTTTAGGAGAAGAAGAAACTAAAGTAAATATTAAACTTTTAGGTTCTGCTAATCCGGCTATTAGCCGTTTTTTGGGATTTGCGGGGATTATCCCTAAAAAACAAACTGAATTAATTTATAAAAACTCAATTAAACTTTTTATTAATGATGAAAATAAAACCATTTATCTGGAAACTCAGCTTGATTCAAAAACCGGGGAAATATATCTAAATTATACTCCCTTTCAACCCCTGCCCCTGGGAAAAGTTGTCTTTCGCTTAACCGCCGATAATCTTGAAGGCGGATTATTTGAATATAAATGGTCATTTTTAGTTGAACCGGAAAAAGACAAAAGTTTAACTCGTTATTTTAAAATTCTTAAAAAAAACCCTAAAGATGAAATGGCGCATTTACAATTAGCTAAAGCCTATGAAAATAAATATTTATTAGAAGATGCTGATTTTGAATATAAAAACGTCTTAAGGCTGAATCCTAAAAATTTAAAAGCTAAAAAAAATCATACCCGCCTTTTTGCTCTTCAAGAACGTAAATTTATTACTGCCGAAAAAATAATTTTAAATGTTGCCAAAGATTCCGCTTTAGAAGTTTTAGGGAATCTCTTAATGTTTAAAATTAAAGTAATTAATCAAAGCGCCTCTATAATAAAATTTAATCCAAAGGAAGCTTTGTTAATTGTAGATAAAGAAGAGCAATTAGGCCCTGTTGAAAACATAAAAAAATATCCTGTTTATGCTTATGAAAATGACATTATTTCTGTTGAAAATTATGCCCGCCTAAGTCATTTTATGGATACTCATACCTTAGTAGCTTTTGGAGAAAGCGACGATAAGAAGGGAATCCCACAAAAAAAGGAAATTCAACCGGGCATTTCGGCTGCGGGATATATCGCTTTTTCTTTAAGAGTTCCGCGTTATAAAGAATTAAAATTAATTTTACCCTTAAGTTTGACTTCCAAATATAAATTAATTTATAAATTGCCTTTTAGCAGGCCTTAATAAATTATCCTCCTAAAAATTATGAAATATTTTATTCCTAAAAATATTCAAGAAGCTTTGGAGATTCTTTCTTTTGAAAAAAATATTAAAATTTTAGCCGGAGGAACGGATTTAATTGTAGATTTAAAGGAAAATAAAATTAAACCTCATGCTTTATTAGATTTAAGCGGCTTAAATTTTTTAAATTATATTAAATTAGAAAAAAATCTTATTAAAATCGGCGCTTTAACTCTTCACGCTCAGATTATTCAAAATTCCTTAATTAATCAATATGCCGGCGTTCTAAAATCGGCTTGCGAGCAAATTGGTTCTCCTCAAATTAAAAATAAGGGAACAATCGGAGGAAATATTGTTCAGGGCTCCCCCGCCGGCGACACTCTTCCGGCTTTACTGGTTTTAGAATCTAAATTAAAACTGCTTAAAAAGGGGAATTTCAGAATAATAAATTTAGAAGATTTTTTAATTGCTCCCAATAAAAGCATGATTTCTTCGAATGAAATTTTAAGCGAAATAATATTTAAGAAAAATTCTTCTTTAGGTTTTTTCGCTAAAATTGGACAAAGAAACTCTTTGGCTGTCAGTAAAGTATCCTTAGCCCTGCAAACTAATTTTAAAAATAAAAAATTAAATAATTTAAAAGCGGCTTTGGGAGCAGTAGCTCCAAAGGCTATTAGAGCCTATAAATTAGAAGAATTTTTAAACTCAAAAAAGTTATCTTTAAATTTAATTAAAGAAGCTTCCTTAATTATAGAAAAAGAATCTCTGGCTATAAGTGATTTGCGCTCAAATGCAAAATACCGCACTAAAATGTTAGGGGTTCTTTTAAGGAGATGTTTAATTAAATGCCTCAAATAAAACTTACTCAATTGGCTGAATGTTCCGGATGCGGGGCAAAAATTGGACCGGAAGAACTTTCTTTAATTTTGCAAAAAATTCCTAAAAATCTAGATAAAAAAATATTAGTTGATGGAGGAAGCGATGATGCCGGCGTAATTAAAATTAATAAAAATCTAGCTTTGGCGCAGACAGTGGATTTTTTCCCTCCTATTGTAGATGACCCTTATTATTTCGGTCAAATTGCGGCGGCAAATGCTTTAAGCGATATTTACGCTATGGGGGGAAAACCTTTAAGCGTTTTAAATCTAATCTGTTTTCCATCTAAATTAGATTTAAAAATCTTAAGGAAAATTTTAAATGGGGGCTTAAAAAAAATTAAAGAAGCCAATGCTTACCTTTTGGGAGGACATTCTATCAAAGATCGCGAGCCAAAATATGGTTTAGCGGTAACGGGTTTAATTGATCCTAAAAGGATTATTCTTAAAAGCGGAGCTAAAATAGGCGATAAAATTATCTTAACAAAACCTTTGGGAACCGGAATCGTTGCCACCGCCATTAAAAAAGGAATAGTCCCTAAAAAACTTTTAAACAAAGCTTTAAAATTAATGACTACTTTAAATAAAACGGCCTCTGAATTAATGTTGAAGTTTCCGGTAAATGCTTGCACGGATATTACCGGATTCGGGCTGTTGGGGCATTGTCTGGAAGTTGCCCAAAAAAGTAAAGTGCTAATTAAAATTGAAAGCGAAAAAGTTCCTATTTTGCCAAAAATAAAAGAATTGCTGGAATCTGGTTTTTATCCCCAGGGGGGGCTAAATAATTTAGCTTATTTAAAAGGCAAGATAAAGGAAAATAAAATTTCTCAAGATTTATATAAAATTTTAGCCGACCCTCAAACTTCGGGAGGCCTCTTAATTTTTTTAAAAGAGCCCTTTGCTTCTTCGTTAATCAAGATTTTAAAGGCTAAGCAAATAAAATCGGCTTTAATTGGAGAAGCAATGCCATTAAATAATAATTACTTTCTAGAAATACTTTGACCTGAAGTTAAAAAAAATAGTTCTACTTTTTTTAACTTTATTTCTGAAAGGATTTTTCAAAAAATAAAGAATTAAAACTTAGAGTAAAATCCTATGAATATAGCGATCTTAACGGAAAATCTTAAAAAAAATTATAAATACACGAAAAATAAAAATATCCTGGCGCTGGATAATCTTAATTTAGAAGTTTTAAAAGGAGATATTTTTGGATTTATTGGGCCAAATGGAGCCGGAAAGACTACTGCCATAAAACTTTTAACAGGCTTAATTCAGCCAACCGGCGGAAAGGCATATATTTTCGGAGAATTGGCTGGAAGTATCCGGGCTAAAAAAAATATAGGCTATTTATCGGAAATTGCTTATTATTATGATTTTATGGAGGTAGATAAACTGCTTCATTTTTACGGATCTTTTTTTGGCATATCTAAAATAAAGCGCGAAGGCAGAATTAAAGAGATTTTAAAAATGGTTGATATGACCGAAAAAATTAACTCTAAAATAAAAGATCTTTCAAAAGGAATGCTCCAGAGATTTGGAATTGCTCAGGCTCTTATAAGCAATCCTCCGCTTTTAATTTTAGATGAACCAACTTCGGGGCTTGATCCAATCGGACAAAAAGAAATAAAAGATATTATTTTAAAATTAAAGGAGATGGGGATTACAATATTTTTTAGCTCTCATAAACTTACCGAAGTAGAACATATCTGTGATAAAATCGGAATTATCCATAAAGGAAAAATGTTAACTCAGGGAGCGCTTGGCGAATTTCTAAAACAAAAAGAGCCGTTTTTAAAATTAAAATTTTCTTTTTCTCTTCCTCCATCTTTAGAAGTTTTAAACAAACTAAACCTTCCGGAAACCTTAAAAGATAATTTGCTCTGCGAAATTACAGTTCATCAAAAAGATCTAAATCACTTTATTGATAAATTAAGACTGGAAAACGCTCAAATTATTTCCATTATTCCCGAAATATCTTCGCTGGAAGATACATTTTTTAATTTAATCAAAGAGGGAGAAAAAAATGAATCTTCTTAATATACTTAGAGTGGCCAGCATAACTGCGGAAAAAAGTTTAAGGCAAAAAATTCTTTATTTAATTTTCTTTTTCGGTCTTGTTCTTATAGCCTTATCAAATTTTTTAAATGTTTTCGGGCTTGGGGCGCAAATAAGATTAATAAAGGACTTTTCTTTAACCGGAATTAATTTATTCGGCTTAATATTTACCATTGCCATTTATTTAAACTCTATCCCGAATGAAATTGAACAGAAAACTATCTATCCGCTTTTAGCAAAACCTCTGCGCCGCTCAGAATATGTCTGGGGAAAATTTTTGGGGAACTATTATCTAATCTTTCTTAATATGCTCATATTGGCTGTTGAGCTTTTTTTAATCTTAAAATTAAATACCAATATTTATTATTTTAATGTCTTTAATTGCATCTTCCTTTATTTTATTCAATGCGGCGTAGTCGGCGCTATGGTTCTGGCATTTTCCACCAGAATATCTTATCCTTTAACATTATCTTTAACTTTATTTGCTTATATTATCGGGGGGTTTTCGTCTGTCTATATTCAATATTTAGCCGCTCAGCCAGAAAATCAAATTGGGGTTTTTATTATAAAAATAATTAAAGATATAATTCCGCATTTTGATTATTTTAATATAAAAAATTCTGTCGTTCATGATTATATTATTGAGCCAAAATATCTTCCAATGACTGCTTTTTATGGAATAACATATATTTGGCTGTTTATAATTCTGGCTGAAATGTCTTTGAGAAATAAAGATCTTTAAAAATACTATGAATAATGAAAAAGTTATTAAAATAATTTTATTCTTGAGCATATTCTTCTTAAATATTAATTTCACATTTGCCAAAACAAGCCTTGTTGCCCAAACCTCATACCAAAAAGAAGAACATAAACATTCTGAAACAATGGAATTATTTAATCAAGAATTTAACAGGGAATTATGGAGACAGCCTCAACCTCATAAGACTATTTTTACGCATGCAAAATGGATTTTTATTCTAAGTTTAATTCTTTGGTTTTTTTTAATTTTTACAGATAAATATAATCCTTTAAAAAATAAAAGAAAATGAAAGAAAGAATAAAGAATCTCTTTATTATCTTTTTGCTCATTTTATTTGTTATTTTCTTAGAACAAAAAATCTCTAAAGAAAATTTTAAAATGATTCCTAAAAATTCAGATGCTTCTACTACTATCACCGGCATCTTTTTAGATGCGCTTGGAGAATTGCGCTATACTATGGCGGCTTATTTGTGGATAAAGGTTGACATATATTTTCACGAGATGGAATCCGAGGGACATTCTTGGACAAAAAATAAAACTATTATGCCTTTAATAAAATTAGTGGTCGCGCTGGATCCTCATTTTTACCAGGCTTACGATTTTGGAGGTTATCATTTAGCGGTTAATTTAAACAAAGTTAATGAAGGAATAAATTTTATTCAAGAAGGTTTAAGAAATAATCCGGACAACTTAGACCTGCTTATGAGCCTTAGTTTTGTATATTTTCATGTTAAAAAATACGATCAAGCTATTAATTACGCTAAACGGGCGCTTCCCTTAACCAAAAACAATATGGAGAGATTAAATTCTATGCGCATTCTTGTCCATTCTTATTTAAATTCAAAAGATACCGTAAAAGCTATTTTCTATCTCAATAAAATAATTCCCCTTGACCCTGAACCTGACTGGGCAAAAAATAAGCTAAAAGAACTTATTAAAAAATAACTAACCCGCGCTCTATCAATTCAAACCATTTTTTAATATTAAAATAGCTTGAAGGTGTATTTTCCGACAACCTGCTGCCATGCTTGACTATTTGCTATTCTTCTTTAATAATCTCTATCTGGGAAGTAAATTTTATAGGATTTTTTAACATATATATTGCGGGACACCTGCTATGCGTTAAGAAATCAATCTCTTTTATTTTTTCGGGATGAGCATTGCTTGCCACTTTTAAGATTATTCTCACTTCTTCTGCAATGGGCTGATCAATAGTCCAAAAACTAAATTTAAATTGATCTTTTTCTTTCCTGGTTATGCTGATTTCTTCTTTAACGGGTTGATCAACAATATCAAATACTTTGGAAAAATTTATATCTGCTTCTATTCGGATGGCTAATTTTTTTAATTCAATTCCATAGCTTGAGGCAATTATAGCAAAAAGCGCCGTATAACAATTGGCAAGTCCAAATAAACAATATTGAAGGGGTCCGGGTAAGTTTCCAGCTCCACCCATAAATGAAGGACTTGCAGCTTGAATCTTTGATTGTCCATGCTCAAAATTTATTGTAGATTCAAATTGAGGACCATCTTCTTTTGGAATCTATTCCCCTTCAATCACCTGGGTTTTTCTGCCTTTTGCGGGATCTTCTTTTATCTGCGCGGTAAAGGCTTTAATTTTCTCAATATCTACATTATTTATTTTTGACATAAGTATATTATCTCCTTAAAACCATCCAAACGGAACAATAGTTTTATTTGCTTTAAAAGAATATAATGCGGCCAATAAAATTAATATCAAATTTAAAATTGGATTAAAAGTATGATAAACCTGCAAACCCAAAATAATGACAGTAATTACAATAAATAAACAAAAGGTGGCTAATTTTTTGCGCTTTACTCTATAAGGTTTTAATTGAGCCTGGAAATTTTCCGGAATTTGACTGTCGGGTTTAACGGTTTCTAATAAGGCTTCAATTTTTGATTGCAGCTTAAAATGCACATAACCAAGCAGAATCATCAGGGTAAATAATAAAATTGTTTTAAGGGCGATAATATGATTGCTAAATAAGGCTTTGATTCCCAATGGACCAAAAATCAGCAGCAATATCCCGCTTATTAATATGCTGATTTGCAGTATAAAACATCTTAAAGCCCCATGTTTTATAATATTTTCAAAATAACGGTCGGCATAATAATTAAAGGTTGAACTAAGCAGGGCTCTTTCATTTACCACGACTAAATTAAATAAAGGAAACGCCATAAAGACAAAATTTATAACATGGAAAAATTTTAAAAAATCATAAAATGTATTCATTTTCCCTCCTAGCATTATAATTTATTATAATCGAATATTTCACTAATTAATGCGGGTTATCCTTTAAATTTTCTATGCTTTTAAACAATAAAAAGAGCGGGTCCCCGACTTGGGATGCGTTTTTATAATTTATTTCCAATGCTAATGTGGCTTGATTAGGGATTAAATTTAAATACTTCCGATAAGGAACTTGATTGAAAATTAAGGGAAAATGATCATCTTTTTCTTTAAAATCATGTAAATGAATATGTTTTACTTTTTCCAAAAAACTTTTAGTAATTTTGCCATTTCTACCGGCTAAATAATTGGCATGAAAATGCCCCAAATCCCAGCAAAATCCAAAATTGTCTTGTTTTATTTCCTGGGAAAGTCTTAAAAGATCTTCGGTGGTTTCCCCAACTTTCTCTTTTTTAGAGTCAAAAGGCAAGAGCTCTGCCGCAAAATTAAAATTCCAATTATTTTTTTCTTTTTTCTTATAAAGCAAGCTTAAAAAATTAATTTTAATTTTAAAAAGCTCTTCCTTTTTTGCCGGATGAGATAAAATAGCGGCATGTAAATTAATCAAAAGAGATTCTTTAAAAGTTATGGTATTGATTTTATTGAAAAGTTCTTTATAAATTTGAAATGTCTTGTTTGTTTCGTCTTCTTTAAAAAAAGCGCTGTTATAATCTCCATCAAAAGCTAAATGCAGAGTAATCCGGAAATCTTCTTTTAAAATCATATTAATTTGCCGGGAGCGTAATTCCCAATCTTCTAGATTTACCAAAAATTCCACAAATTCTATTCCATAATTTCTAAGCTTGTTGATAAAATCTAAAGAAGGATAGGCTTTAAACCATTGCTGAAACATCCCGATTCCCAAAGAAAACTTTTTCATTCTAAATCTTTTAAGCGCTCTTTAATTTTATTTTTTAAGAGATTATAATTTTTAAGTTTATTTTTTTCTTTTTCTAAAATTTCCTGGGGAGCTTTAGTTAAGAAATCTTGATTTCTTAACTTTTGATTTATCCTCTCTATATTTTTTTCTAGATCCTCAAGTTCTTTTTCTTTGCGGACGATTTCCTGATTTAATAAATCTTTTTCCAGCGGCAGGAAAACTTCCAAAGCTTCTAAAACAAAACTTAAAGCTATTTTAGGTCTTTGACTTATTTCCTTAATCTCAAAAACTCCCGCTAAAGAAAAAATTAATTCTTTAAATTGAAAAATTTCTTTGATTAAATTTTCTTCCCCCAGAATTTCTATTCTTATTTTATTGGCGGGATTAATTTTGATTTCCGACCTTAAATTTCTAATTCCCCTGATAAATTTCCGCAGGAGTTTAAATTGACTTTCTTCTTCATTAAAAATTAAATTTAAATTAATTTCCGGCCAGGGAGAATTTATTAAAAAATTTTTTTCTTCTTTAATTTGCCAGATTTTTTCGCTTAAATGGGGCATAAAAGGGTGAAGTAATTTTAAAAAATTCTCTAAAACAAAAATTAAAATTTTTTGGGTTTTTTCTTTTTCTTTTATTAAAAATAATTTAGCTATTTCTAAATACCAGTCGCAGAAATCATCCCAAAAAAAATCATATAAAATTCTTGCCGATACGGCAAATTCATAAACTTCTAAATGGCTGGAAACTTCTTTAATAACTCTCTGCAAGGCGCTTAAAATCCATTTATCAATAAAATTTAAAGAATAACTTTCTAAGGGGTGATTATCTTTATAATCTTTAGTATTTTGTAAAATAAAACGAGCGGCATTCCAAATTTTATTGGCAAAATTACGGGCTAAATTTAAACGCTCTTCGGAAAACCAAATATCCTGTCCTTGTTCGGTTTCTAAAGTTAAGCCGAATCTTGTGGCATCTACTCCATATTTATCAAACAATTCCAGGGGATCTATGCCTGTGCCTAAAGATTTGCTCATTCTTCTTCCCTCTTGATTTAAAATGGTCGAGTGAATATAAACTTCTTTAAATGGTATGTCCCGCATAAACTCTAAACCAAAAATAATCATTCTGGCTACCCTTAAAAAAATAATCTCTCTAGCGGTAAGCAGGCTGGAAGAGGGATAATAATACTTTAATTCGGGAGTATTTTCCGGCCAGCCTAAAGTGGAAAAAGGCCAAAGCCCGGAACTAAACCATGTATCTAAAACATCTGGATCGGGGGAAATATTTGCGCTTCCGCAGGATTTACATGTTTTTGGATCTTCGCGATAAGCTAAAAATTTTCCGCAAGATATGCATTCCCAGACCGGAATGGGATGTCCCCACCAAAGCTGGCGGGAAATACACCAATCTCTGATATTCTCCATCCAATAAAGATAAACCTTGCTAAAGCGCTCGGGAATAAATTTAATTTTTCCCTCTTTAACCGCGGAAATGGCCGGCTTAACTAATTCATTCATGCTCATAAACCATTGGGAAGAAAGATAAGGCTCAATTATGGCGGCGCAGCGATCGCAATATCCCGGAGAATGTCGATAATCTTCGATTTTCTCCAGCGCTCCTATTTTCTCTAAATCTTTTATAAAATTTTCCCTGCATTGAAATCGATCCAATCCTTGATATTGGCCGGCATTTTTATTCATCTTGCCGGCTTCATCTATTACTGTGATTTCTAAAAGATTATGCTCTTTCCCGATTAAATAATCCAGCTGATCATGAGCCGGGGTAACTTTTAAGGCTCCCGTCCCAAACTCTAAATTTGCTCTTTCATCTTTAATTACGGGGATTAAACGATTAATAATCGGAATAAAAACTTTTTTGCCGATAAACTTTTTAAAACGTTCGTCTTTGGGATTAACGGCTACGGCGCTATCGGCTAAAATAGTTTCCGGGCGCGTTGTGGCAACGGTAATAAAATTATTTTTATCTTCAAAATAATATCTTAGATAATATAATTTTCCTAAAATCTCTTGATGTTTTACCTCTAAATCCGATAAAGCTGTCTGGCATCTTGGGCACCAGTTAATAATTTGTTTTCCCTTATAAATATATCCTTTTTCAAATAATCTTACAAAAGCTTCTCTTACCGCTTTTGAACAAACTTCATCTAAAGTAAAACGCTCTCTTCCCCAATCGCAGGAAACCCCCAGACGCTTAAGTTGATGAACAATAGTTCCGCCGTATTTTTCTTTCCAGTTCCAAATTTCTTTTATAAAATTTTCTTTTCCGAGTTCTTTTTTGTTTAAGCCCTTTTTAAGCATTTCTTTTTCTACTACCATTT
>JACPDS010000021.1:0-6464 GCA_016183885.1 Armatimonadota bacterium | reverse complement strand
CTACCATTTGAGTAGCTATGCCGGCATGATCTGTTCCCGGCAGCCAAAGCGCCTCAAACCCCTGCATTCTTTTTAAGCGAATTAAGATATCTTGAAGTGTGCCGTCTAAGGCGTGCCCCATATGTAAAGAACCGGTAATATTGGGAGGGGGGAGCATAATGCAATAAGCTTTTTTATTGAAGTTAATTTGAGATAGAAAAAGTTTATTTTCTTCCCAAAGAATATAAACTTCTTTTTCCACATCTTTAGGCTGATATGCTTTAAATTCTATGGACATATTTTAAATTTTTACTTGTCAGGTTTTTTTATGAAGGAGGCGAAAAAGTATTATTATAATTAGAAAATGATGCCAAAAAAACCTCTACCACCCTTGGATTAAACTGCGTTCCGGCAAGACCTTTAATTTCTTTAAGGGCTTCTTCTTTGGGAAATCCTTTGCGATAAGGGCGATCGGTGGTCATGGCGTCAAATGTATCCGCAATGGCAATAATTTGGGCTCCAAGGGGAATATTTTCTCCTTCTAATCTATCCGGGTAACCGCTGCCATCGTATTTTTCATGATGATGTTTTACTAAATCTAAGACCTCTTTATTTAATGAACTAATATCTCTTAAAATTCCAACACTGGTTAAAACATGTTTATTCATTTCTTCTCTTTCTTTTATATCTAATGGGCCGGCTTTTAATAAAATCTGGTCCGGGGTGCCGATTTTACCAACATCATGCAAAATAGCCGCGCTTTTAATAAATTCAGTATAGGTTTGAGAAAGTTTTAATTTTTTGGCAATCTCTACGGCATAATCCTGCACCCTTTCAATATGCCCGGAAGTATAAGGATCTCTTACTTCCACCGCTTGAGCTAAAACTTTAATCATTTCTAAATAACTTTTTTCTAAATTCTCCAATAAAATTTTATTCTTAATATAAATAGCCGCATCGGTAGCCAATGTAGCAAGATATTCTTCCTGTTCTTTATCAAAAGAATTTCCCTGGATAAGATTGGCTACGCCTAAAATGCCTATAGGCATTTTATCCTGGGGGGAGAGCATGGGAACGCAAAGCAAATTTTTAATTTTTTCTGAAACGCCGATTAAACTTTTTAACTGGTTGTCTTGTTCGCTTAAGCGAACAGCCCTGCCGTCTAAAGCGGTTTTTCCCAAAATACCTTCTCCTAAATTAGCGGAAAAAATTCTTTGGGATTCTTCCGACAAGCCCAAAGAATAAACAATATTAAGACTATTTTTTTTAATTAACATTAAAAATCCTATTTGAGTATTAAGCTCTTCTTTTGAACTAGTTACTATTAATTTCAATAATTCATCTAATTTTTTGGCCTGATTCATTAAACGGGTAATTTCTGCCAAAGTATGCAGTTTCTTGGTTTTATCTGCCAGTGAAATTTCTCTTTCGTGGCGAATTTGCGCTTCCTTGCGGCTCATCTTATAAGCCTCTTCTAATTCGGATAAAATATATTTAGTTTCTTTTGCTTCGTCTAATTTCTTAAAATTTAAAGAAAAATAAAAATGATAAATTAAAGATATAAGAGCTAAAAATTGCACTTGAAAGCTGGGGTCATAATAAAATATGCCCAATAAAATTAAAAACGCTGATATAATTCTTAAAAAATAATGTATCATTTACGAAGCTTCTTTTTGAAGTTCTTCTAAATATATTAAAGTAGGCTCTTTTTTTTGTTCGATTACCGAAGGCGTAACTATACATTGTTTAACGCGTTTTAGGGAGGGGATTTCATACATAATATTTAACATCACTTCTTCAATAATGCTTCTTAGGGCTCTCGCTCCCGTTTTCCTTGCCTTGGCTTCTTTGGCAATTGAACTAACAGCTTCTTTGGTAAAAGTTAATTCTACTCCGTCTAAAGAAAAAAGCTTTTGATATTGATTAACTAATGCATTGCGAGGATCGGTTAGAATCTTTTTTAAATCCTGTTCTTCGAGCGGATCTAAAGTTGCCACAATAGGAAGTCTTCCGACAAACTCTGGAATTAATCCATATTTCAACAAATCTTCAGGCATAACTTGAGAAAGAATTTGGCCTAGTTTTTTTTCTTTTTTGCTTTTAATATTTGCCCGAAACCCTAAAGATTGTTCCTTGATGCGCGCTTCAATAATTTTATCTAATCCTTCAAAGGCGCCTCCGCAAATAAAAAGTATATCGGTAGAATCTATTTGAATAAATTCTTGGTGGGGATGTTTTCGTCCGCCTTGAGGGGGAACATTAGCCTTAGTGCCTTCTAATATTTTTAAAAGCGCTTGCTGTACTCCTTCTCCAGAAACATCTCTGGTAATGGAGGGATTTTCTGTTTTTCTAGCAATTTTATCAATTTCATCTATATAAACAATGCCTTGTTGAGCATATCTTATATCATAGTCAGAGGCTTGAATTAATTTCAATAAAATATTCTCTACGTCTTCGCCCACATAACCGGCTTCGGTAAGAGAAGTTGCGTCGGCTAAGGCTAGGGGAACATTTAAAATTTTAGCTAAAGTCTGGGCAAAATAAGTTTTTCCGCAGCCCGTAGGGCCAATCAAAAGGATATTGCTTTTTTGCAATTCTATATCGTCGGAAGACTTTTTCTTTGTCATATATATACGTTTATAATGATTATAAACGGCTACCGATAAAGTTTTTTTTGCCCTTTCTTGTCCTATAAGGTATTGATTTAAAATAGCATTGACTTCTTTAGGCTTGGGAAGGGTTTTAAAGCGGGTTAAGTCTTCTCTTTTATTGCGGGATAATTCTTCAACAATAATTTCATTGCAAAGTTCAATACATTCATCGCAAATATATACTCCCGGACCGGCAATTAATTTCTTTACCTGTTCCTGATTTTTACCGCAAAAAGAGCATTTTAATTGTTCTTTTTCGTCTCCGGAGCGAAACATTTTTATAAATTTATACTCCTAATTAATTTTATCTTGATTCTTTAGTAATAATTTTATCAATTATGCCGTATTCTTTTGCCTCATCAGCGCTCATATAATAATCTCTTTCTGTATCGAGTTTAATCTTTTCCAATGGCTGACCTGTATGTTTGGCAAAAATCTCATTTAAGATTTTGCGGGTATATAAAATTTCTTTGGCATGAATATCTATATCGGTAGCCTGTCCGCCGATTCCTTTTATCCATGGCTGATGAATTAAGATTCGGGCAAAAGGCAAAGAATATCTTTTATCTTTAGCTCCGCCGGCTAAAAGCAAAGCTGCGGCGCTAGCCGCCATACCCATACAAATAGTGGAAACATCCGGCTTAATTACCTGCATGCAATCATAAATTGCCAATCCAGATGTAACCGAACCGCCCGGACTATTAATATAAATATCAATATCTTTATCCGGGTCTTCTTGCTCTAAATATAATAATTGAGCAATTACAAGATTAGCCACCACATCGTCAATCGCGTCTCCCACAAAAATAATCCGATTTTTTAAAAGACGAGAATAAATATCATAAGCCCTCTCCCCCCGGGCAGATTGTTCAACAACCATAGGAACTAACTGCTGAGAATAAATTTTATTCATAAATTAATTGCCTCCCTCTTCAGGTTTAATATAAGTAATTTTTGAATTCTCAATTAAGAAATCCATTGCCTTCTGTTTTAATAAATTATATTTATAATGCAATAAACTTTTTTCTTTATCCATATTAGATTTTATTTTTTCTTTATCTTGATTGGTTTTTTGGGCAAATTCGGCTATCTTGTCATCGACTTCTTGAGGGGTAATGTTTAAATTTTCTTGTCTTGCGACAGCATCAATAACTAATTCTATTTTAGCCAATTTTTCCGCTCTTTCTTTATATTCATTTTTTAAGGCGGCTTCATCAATCTTCCTGTGCTTTAAATAATTTTCCATGGATAATCCCCGCTCATGGAGCTGTTTTTCTAAATCAGAAATAATATAATTAGTTTCATAATCTACCATGCTTTGAGAGGGACTATATTCTAAACTCGCAAAAATCCGCTCAAAAATTTTATTTTCTATTTGAGCTTTTCTGGTTTCACTTTCAATTTCTTCTAGATCTTTTCTAATTTCTCCTTTAAGTTCTTCCATGGTTTGAAAGCGGTTTTGGCTGATTTCTTTGACAAATGCATCATCTAAATCGGGCAAGATTTCTTTTTTTATCTCATATAAAGTTACCTTAAATTTAATTTTTTTATTTTGTTGGGGAATTTCTTCCTCAATTTCCCTGATTTCCCCTTTCTTTAATCCCAATAAACTTTCCATTAATTTAACTGATTGTTCTATTTTTTCTTCGCGCTTAACCTGAATTAAGCTTCCTCGTAAAGTTTTTAAGGGCTGTTTTTCTCCTTCAAAATAACTCTCAAAATCTATAATAGCATAATCTCCTTCTTGAATCCCCCTTTCTTCTTCCACATTAACCAATTTAGCGGCTCTTTTTTGTAAATTTATTAAAGTTTGTTCAACATCTTTATCGGTAATTTCTCTTTTTTCTTGTTCAAATTCAAAATTTTTATATTCTTTAATTTCAATTTGGGGCTTTACTTCAAAAGTGGCTTTAAAAATTAAAGGCTTTTCTTTTTCTATTTCCCCAATTTCCGGAAAATTAGGAAATCCAATCGGAGTTAATTCATTTTCATAAATAGCTTCTTCATAATATTTGGGGATTAATTCATTATATATCTCGCGGCTTAAATGGTCTTTTTCGATATAATTTTCCACCATTTTTAAGGGAGCTTTGCCCTTGCGAAATCCTTTTATAACAATACTTTGGGCAGATTTTTTTAAAATTTTATCCCAAGCCTCTTTTATTTTATCAGGCTCAATTTCAATTTCCAAAGTTTTAAAGTTTTCTTTTTCTTCGCAAATTACAGTTTTCATTTCTTCTCCTCCTATATTAACCACAGAGTACGCAGAGAAAAAAAATGCTTTCCGTCCCGACGTTATATCGGGACGAATCTTATCCTTCCGGAAATAAAACTCTGTGTTCTCTTAAAAATTTACCCTTTAATTACCTAAATCCTTGTTAAAAATAATCATAGAGGACACAGAAAATTTACATCTTCCCAATACGAAGTATTAAGAAAAATTAAATTTTTTGGAGCGGAAGACGGGATTTGAACCCGCGACCCTCTCCTTGGCAAGGAGATGCTATACCGCTGAGCTACTTCCGAATTTGGTGGGCGAGAAGGGATTTGAACCCCCACGGTTTTATCCACTAGATCCTAAGTCTAGCGCGTCTGCCAATTCCGCCACTCGCCCTCCATGGTGTGCCAAGAGGGGCTCGAACCCCCGACCCGCTGATTAAGAGTCAGCTGCTCTGCCGACTGAGCTATTGGCCCGCACGCCCGAAGGGACTCGAACCCCCAACCAACGGATCCGAAGTCCGTTGCTCTATCCAATTGAGCTACGGGCGCATACCTTAGTTTTTAGTTTTTAGAAAATTTAATTTAACGTCAAACTTTAACTAATTACTAAATATTAATTGCTTTTCTTGCCGCTTAACGCTTACTACTTATCACTATTTTGTATATGATATTCTGGCGCGCCCGAAAGGATTCGAACCTTCGACCTACAGTTTCGTAGACTGTTGCTCTATCCAATTGAGCTACGGGCGCATAATCGAATAATATAGCAATTAGCAATAATAGCTATCAGCAATAATAGCTGTCGAGCAATCAACCCCTGGCTTTAATTGCTGAAAGCTGATGGCTGCTTATTTGTAGGGGCTTGATTTATCATGCCCGCCCTGCTGACAGCTGAAAGCTATTATTGCTAATTGCTATTATTCTGGGGTGAGCGAGGGGATTTGAACCCCCGACCCTTGGTTCCACAGACCAATGCTCTAAACCGCTGAGCTACGCCCACCAATTAATTTTAAAAATTTGGTAGGCCGTGAAGGTATCGAACCTTCGACACCCTGATTAAAAGTCAGGTGCTCTACCACTGAGCTAACGGCCCATTATATATACTAACGAAAATAATTAGCGATTAAAGCATTAAACTCCTTTTTTTCGCCCCCATCGCGCTAAATACTAATTGCTAACTACTAATTACTTTATATTCTGGCGCGCCCAGAGGGACTCGAACCCCCGACCCACTGCTTAGCTTGCCACACCAAGTTACCCTGGCCAAATATTTAATTTGTTGTGGTCTGGACTATGTCTTCACCTTCTCAGGCGTGTGGCGTATAGTCTCTGAGGACTCACGTTTTATTTCCATGTAATTTTCTGCCCATTGTACATTTTTGTTCTGATTATTATGAGATTTTTCAAATCTTATAATTTTAGGACAATTTTCTTTGTTTGGGATGTATAAAACAACTTCCTTTTCTGGACAATATATCGCGTAGTAATCAAAATCATTATCGGAATAATGTTTTATATGTGTGCCATCTTTATTTGCCCAACTTGTCCTAAATCTCACTTCAACTGTCCCATTAATTTTTAAAGTAGCATATTTTGCTTGGATTCTAATTGATA
>JACPDS010000144.1 GCA_016183885.1 Armatimonadota bacterium | reverse complement strand
TAAAAGATTCTTCAACGCGCCATAAATCTCGATAACGTTCCACTATAACTTCTGCTGATAAATCATCATTATTAGCATTAGTCTCCAAACCATAATAACCATCCCACATGGCGTCTAAATCTATCTTGGCTTTATTTAAAGGAGCCGTTAAAGTCAAATTAACTATCGATCAAATGGCTATTTTAGGGGTAAATTCTCTTTCGATTGTAATTTTAACGACTGCTTTTGCAGGCATGGTAGTTTCTTTGGAAATTGCTCAGTTAGCGGTAAAATATGGGATAGCTGGTTTTGTGGGCGGAGGAGTGGCTATTGCTATGGCCAGAGAATTTGCTCCCATGCTTACGGCAATTGTAGTGGCTGGAAGAGCAGGTTCGGCTATTACCGCGGAAATCGGTTCGATGAAAGTTACCGAGCAGATTGACGCCCTTCAGGCTATGGCTGTTAGTCCGGTAAAATATTTAGTTGTTCCAAGATTTTTAGCCTGTTTAGCAATGATCCCTCTTTTAACTGTTTTTGCCAACCTTTGCGGAGTTTCTGGAGGAGCTTTAATTGCTTATAAAACAGCTAATATCGCTCCCAGAATTTTTTTTGATTCTGTGCGCAATATTGTAGATATGCACGATTTTTGGGGAGGTATTTATAAGGCAGGCGTTTTTGCCGCAGAAATTGCCTTAATTAGCTGTTATCAAGGATTAAATACCTCTGGAGGAGCGGCTGGCGTGGGGAAAGCTACTACCGGCTCGGTAGTTTATTCTATGATTTTAATTTTTCTTTCTAATTATTTTTTATCGATTTGGCTTTTTAAATAAATGATTGCAATTAAAAATTTAACTGTGCGTTTAAGCGGCAGAGAAGTAATAAAAAATATTAATTTAGAAATAGCTAAAGGAAAAACTTTAGTAGTAATGGGTTTAAGCGGTGTCGGCAAAAGCACGCTTTTGCGATGTATTATTGGATTGATGAAGCCTGCCGAAGGCGCAATTTATATTGGAGGAAAAGAGATTACCCGTTTGAGTTATTCTGATCTTGACAAGGTGAGAAAAAAAATAGGAATGGTATTTCAATCGCCGGCTTTATTTGATTCTTTAACTATCGGAGAAAATGTAGCTTTCGGCTTAAGGGAGCATACCAACTTTCCGGAAGAGGAAATTCAAAGGATTGTAGCGGAAAAATTAGCTATTGTTGATTTAGAGGGAAAAGAAAATTTAATGCCCAGCCAGCTTTCCGGGGGAATGCAAAAAAGAGCTTCTTTAGCCCGCACGATTGCCACTAATCCTGAAGGCATTCTTTATGATGAACCTACGAGCGGATTAGATCCGATTATGAGCAATGTAATTAATCAGTTAATTAATAATTTAAAAGAGCAGTTTGGAGTAACTTCTATTGTAGTAACGCATGATTTAGAAAGCGCTTTTATGGTGGGAGATGAAATTGCAATGCTTTATCAGGGAGAAATTGTCGGGAAGGGTTCCCCTCAAGAATTTAAGCGTTCAACTTCTCCGATAGTTCAGCAGTTTATTCAGGGAAGCATTCAGGGACCGATAAAAGTATAAAGTAAACTTAAAATTTAAATTCTAAAATGCGAAATGATAATTTAAATTTATTTTGGTAAGGGAGTGATATTAATTTGGAAATAAATTCAGCGGCAAAAGTAGGGATGATTGCGGTTTTGGCCATTTTAGTTTTAGGTTTAATTTTTTCTCAGATTGGCAATTGGAAAGAAAAAGACGAAGGTTATATTTTGAATATAATTTTTGATAATGTGGAGGGTTTGCAGGTTAATTCCCCGGTAAGATTAGCCGGAGTAAATATTGGGAAAGTAAAAGAAATTTCTATTTTACCTATTCAAAAAATAAAAGTGGTAATTTTAATTACCTATAAAGATCTCGGCATAAGCAGAGATTCTATTTTTACCGTTTCAAGTTCTCTTTGGGGAGAAAAATCCTTGGAAATTATTCCTAAACAGCGTGTTCTTAAAGAAGAATTAACCGCTCCGATTGTTAGATTAAATCCCGGAGAAGAAATTAAAGGCAAGACCCCGGCAACTTTAAATCAATTAATCACTGAAGGGCAGGGAGCTCTTAGACAATTTAAAGAAACAATTGGTTATGTAAATCAGTTTGTCGGGGAGCCAAAAGTCCAAAAAGACTTAAAGAAAACAATTGCTAATTTTCAGGAAATTTCTAATAATTTAAAAGTTTTTACCGCTAATACCAATATAGAAGCTGCCCAATTATTTTCCAAGTTGAATCAAATGGCGGATAGTTTGCAGTTAGAAACAAAAAGAATTGGTTCGCAATTATATGATTTTAGTTATTCGATTAAGAAAATCGTTAAAGTTAACGCATCGGATGCGCGTTTAATCGTAAAAAACTTAAAAGAAACTTCTCATAATCTTAATTTAGCCATTGAAGCCATTAAAGCGCTGGTTACTAAAGGTCAGTTTAGCGAAGATATTCTTTCTGCTTTAGCTTCTTTCAGGAAAACTAGTCAGGAAGTTGAAGAAATAGCTTCCGATATTCATTCTATTACCGGAGATCCTCAAATAAAAACCGACGTGGAAAATACTATTCATGAGGCTCGAGAAACCGTAGCCAATGCTAATATTCTTTTAAAAAAATTAAATACTTTTATGGGCGGTAATGATTTTAAAGGAATGAAAAACAAAATTTTAAATCTTGATGCTGGAAGTGAATGGGCGGCTAAAACAGGCTTGGTTTCTCCCAACGTAAATCTTCAATTTTTCCCCGAAAGCCCGGACTATACCCTTAAATTAGGGGTTGATAATATAGGCTATGGCAAACTTTATAATTTGCAAATAGGCAGAAATTTTAAAAATTTTCGCCCCCGATTTGGAATTGTTAGATCTCAACTAGGAATAGGCGTAGATAGTTCTTTGAGCAAGCTTTTTAATTTAAGTTTAGATTTTTATGATCCCAGAAACGCTAAAATGGATTTTTTAGGAAGAATTTATTTAGGGGGAGATTTTTATATTACAGGCGGGTTAAGAGATGCCTTTAACAATAAGATTACCATTTTTGGAGCGGGCAAGAGGTTTTAGTTTGTCAGAATTTACCCCCCAAACAGTTATAGATTCCCGTTATAAAATTATTAAATTGATTAAAATCGGGGGAATGGGGGCAGTTTATCAAGCCGAAGATTTAATTTTAGAGAGGAAAATTTGCGCTCTCAAAGGAGTGCATACATTATTAAAGATTAATTCTGCCGAGTATCAAATTGCTGTGAGCCGTTTTTTAAGGGAGATTCAAGTCTTAACCAATCTGGTTCATCCTAATATCCCTCAAATTACGGATCATTTTTTTGAAGACGATTATTTTTATTTTGTAATGGATTATATTAAAGGAATAGATTTAGCCGAAGAGCTGAAAAAAGAAGGATCTCCCGGCTTGCCGGAAGCTACAGTGATAAATTGGACTATTCAAATATTAGAAGCTTTAGATTATCTGCATAATTTATCTCCCCCGGTTATTCACAGCGATATTAAGCCTTCTAATTTAATTTTAAGAGAAGAGGACCAAAAGATTTTATTGATTGATTTTGGAATTGCCCGCGCTGCGGGACTGAATAAGGGGAATTGGTTGGGAACATTGGGGTATGCTTCTCCCGAACAAATGGAAGGGGAAAAATTATCTCCCCTTTCGGATTTATATTCTTTAGGAGCCGCAATTTATGAATTGCTTTCAGGAGATAAAGCTTATAATTTAAATCAATCTAAGATAGCCGGCTTAGAAGTTAATTTTAATTTAAAAAATATTCTTCAAAAATTATTAAATTTTAAAATTAAAGAGCGCTTCCAAAGCGCAAAAGAAGTAATTGAAAAATTTAAGGAAGTTATAGAGATGTTTGAAAATGATTATAAAAGATTTAAGTATTTATAAATTAGTATTTATTTGTAGGGGGGCTGTCCAAAAAGGGGTAGCCGCAGACTTTAGTCTGCGTTTATATATAGTATATAAATATTTTAAATTTGACTTTTTGGACAAACTCCCGCATAAAGGGTTGCAAGTTTTACGATAGGCTAAACATATTTTTATAAAGAGGTGTATTTTTGGAAGAACGGGACAAATTAACCGGTTTATATGTTCAAGAATATTTTGTAAAACGTCTTAAAGAAGAAATTAATCGCTCTAACCGTTATAAACGCCCTTTAGCTTTGCTTTTATTTGAAATTGATTTTAATTATTTTATTAAAAGTTATGATATTCGATGGGGAATGTCTTATACTATTTTAAAACAAATCGGAGCTTTATTATTAAAAATTTACCGCAATGTTGATTTAGCCGGTCGTTATGAAGGAGAACTTTTTGGAGTAATTTTACCTGAAACGCCGGAAAACGAGGCTTTAATTGCCGCAGAAAGAATGAGAGAAGCTGTGGAAGAAAAAGTATTTAGAGGAGACGATAAACTTCCCAGGCTTAAATTAGCTATAAATTGCGGAATAGCAGCTTATCCTAAATATGGCAAAACATATAAAGAATTAACTTCATCTGCTAAAAGAGCCTTGCTTGAGGCTAAAAAATTAGGGGGTAATAAAGTTGTTTTTCCCCCGGATATTCTTTATGAAGATAAAAAAGAAAGAGGTTATTAATTATGGAAATATCTCCTCGTCAAAATATGCCGCTTCAAGAAGCTGAAAATAGAATTAAGAATTTTGAGGAAGTAGCTTTAGGATATACTAAAGAACAGGCTGTCTTTGAAGCTAAACGTTGTTTAAATTGTCCCAAGCCTTTATGTATTAAAGGCTGTCCGGTAGAGGTGCCTATTCCTCAATTTATTAATAAACTTAAAGAAGGAAATT
>JACPDS010000153.1 GCA_016183885.1 Armatimonadota bacterium | reverse complement strand
TATGCAATGTGGGCTAATACCTATAAATTAAGAACTAATATCACTAAAATTATAGACAACATAAATGAAAAAGTTACTGTAACTTACATCATGCCAGCAGGCATGCAGGCAAATGTCCATGTAAGCATGATAAGTGAACTGGCTGGAGGAGAAAGAGAGGAAGAGGAATGCCCTCTTGGCTCCAGTGGCAATTGTGGTGGAAATGAATATATTACTCTATGCACTAAGAACACAGAATGCGCTTATCCAACTCATAAGCAGGAAGGAATAAAATTTTATCTAAAGGTAAAGGAGCATTGCTTTATGATTTTAAAGGAAAAGAATATATAGATGCTCATTCAATTTTATGGGTAGCTAATATAGGCCATGGGCGAAAAGAAATTGCCTTATCTTGTCAGGAGCAAATGGAAAAACTGGCTTACGGAAGTTTATTTGGAGGTTATTTTAATGAGCCGGCAATTAAATTAGCCCTTAAATTAAAAGAAATTGCGCCAGCTAAATTGCAAGGCGTTTTTTTTACATCCGGCGGTTCAGAAGCGGTTGAATCAGCTATAAAAATTGCTCGTCAATATCATCAACGAAAAGGGCAATTAAGCAGAGTAAAAATTATTTCACGGCGCGAATCGTATCATGGCGTTACATGGGGCGCTTTAAGCGCTACAGGACTGCGGATTTATCGAACTCCTTTTGAGCCTTTAGTTCCGGGATTTTTGCATATATCTCCTCCTTATTGTTATCGCTGTGATTTTGGGAAAACTTATCCTGAATGCAAAATTGAATGCGCTGAAACTTTAGAGCAGTTGATTCGTTACGAAGGTCCAAAAACCATTGCTGCTTTTATTGGGGAGCCCGTGATGAGCGCCGCCGGAGCTTTAGTCGCGCCTTTGGAATATTGGAATAAGATTCAAGAAATTTGCAGGAATTACGGGATTTTATTAATTATAGATGAAGTAATTAACGCTTTTGGCAGATGCGGTTATATGTTTGCATCTAATCATTATAAAATAAAGCCTGATTTAATTACTTTAGCTAAAGCGCTGACCGGAGGCTACGCTCCTATGGGAGCGGTTTTGATTAACAAAGAGATTATGGAATGTTTTCAGGATTGGATGTTTGTGCATGGATTAACTTTTGGAGGTCATCCTGTCTCAGCAATTGCGGCGTTAAAAAATATTGAAGTTTTAGAAAAAGAAAAGCTTATTTCTAAAGCTAAAGATTTAGGGAAATATTTATTAGAAGGATTAGAAAATTTAAAGAAGCATAAAATTATAGGAGATATTCGAGGGATAGGAATGCATACCGCTATTGAATATGTGAAAGATAAAAAAACAAAAGAGAAAATCAAGACTAATTTAGCCGCTAAAATAGAGGAATCGGCATGGAAGAAAGGAATTTATCTTTGCAGAGCTTCTATAGATAAAACTTATATTGCGCCGCCTTTAATTATTACTAAAGAGCAGATTAATAAAATTATTGATGTTTTAGATGAAAGTATCGAAAAAGCAGTTAAGGATATTTAATTTAATTAATAATATAAAGATAAAGTGAAGATTGAGATTAAAAATAGTAGATTAAATAGGGACAAGCTGTCCCTATTTAATCAGGAGAGGTGGCTGAGCGGTTGCCCCGCCGGAGGCGGGATCCCGCATAATGCGGGAAAAGCGGCGGTCTTGTTCTAGGAGAGGTGGCTGAGCGGTTGAAAGCACTCGACTCGAAATCGAGCAGCCGATAGTATGTCGGCTCGGGGGTTCAAATCCCTCCCTCTCCGCCATTGAAATTAATAATTCTCAAGAAATGATAAGAGCTATTTAAAAGGAGATAAAAAAATGATTATTTATAATGATTCAATTGCAAATATTACAGTTAATAATTTGCAGGATTTTTTTAAAGATTGGTCCAACCCGCCTTCAGCGGAAACAAATTTAAAAGTATTAGAAAATAGCGACAAGATTGTTCTGGCTATTGATGATCAAACCGGCAATGTAGTTGGATTTATCACCGCTATCAGCGATAGCGTATTATGCGCTTATATTTCATTTATTGAGGTGCTGCCGGAATATAAAAGGATGGGGATTGGCACCGAATTAACTCGGCGCATGTTAGAAAAATTAAAAGGAATACAAATGATCGATTTGCGTTTTGACAGGAATTTACAGCCCTTTTATGAAATTATAGGAATAGAAAAATTTGAATAAGGTATAAATTTCGTATGCCAGTTGTAATCTATAACAAAGGAGAATGAAGATTAAGATTCTAGTCACAGGCGGGGCTGGTTTTATTGGTTCGCATATTGTTGATACTTATATAAATGAAGGATATGAAGTAGTAATTGCGGATAATTTTTCTACAGGCAGAAAAGAAAATTTAAATCCCAAAGCTAGATTTTATGAATTAAATATATTGGATGATAGTTTAGAAGAAATTTTTAAAAAAGAAAAAATTGATATTTTATATTCTAGGCGTGATTAAACTTTTAGAGTATAGTCGAAAATATAATTTAAAAAAAATTATTTATGCTTCAACGGGAGGAGCAATTTATGGGGAGCCAAAAATTAATCCTGTGCCGGAAGAACATTCTATTTTTCCTTTAGCTCCTTATGGAATCAGCAAACATGCCTTAGAACATTATATAGAATATTATGCTAAAATTTTTAGTTTAGATTATACTATTTTACGTTATAGCAACGTTTATGGTCCTCGTCAAGATCCTTTGGGAGAAGCCGGAGTAGTGGCAATTTTTATCGGAAAGATTTTAAAAGGTGAAAATCCGCTTATTTTTGGCGATGGCAGACAGACCAGAGATTTTATTTTTGTAAAAGATGTGGCTTTAGTTAATTTAATTTCCTTAAAAAAAGGCTCAAAAGAGATTTTAAATAGTTCCAGAGAAAAAGAAACATCCGTAGAAGAGATTTTTAAGGAAATTAAATTAAATTTAAAATCTAATTTAGAACCTGTTTATAAAAGCGCGCGTTTGGGAGAAGTATATAAGATTGCTTTAAATAATAAAAAAGCCAAAAAAATTCTTAATTGGGAACCTGCCACAGATTTATCTTCAGGTATAAAACAAACTGTGGAATATTTTAAAAGCCTACAGATAATTTTTTAGAATTTGATTAACGCTTGCCGCTTTTTACTTTGTAGGGGCTTGATTCATCTGCCTGTGCGTCGCACGCAGACAGGTCAAGCCCGTTTCATTAACTTTGCTGGCTTAAGCGGGTTCAATAAATTGAACCCCTACAAATTAAACTCCTACCCTAAATTTAGCTGCAATTTTTACTTGACAGGAATATTTTTTTTATGAATTCAGCGGTAGTCCCTTAAAGCATTAAAAGTATTTAAGATTTTTCTTTAGAATCTTTGTCTTTTTCCTCAATTAACTCTGATTGAGCTAAGCGTATTCTAGGAATAGCCGCAGTAACTCTATTTTTACCGCCTTTTTTAGAACGATAAGCGGCTTCGTCTACGCGCGACATTAATTCGGTTTTTTCTAAAGCGTCTTCAGGAAAATTAGCTACTCCAATACTGGGAGTAACTACTACTTTATAATCGCGGAATTTTGTATTAAAGCCTTCTCTAATCCGTTCAGCTATATTTACAGATTCATCTTTATTAATTTCCATTAAAATTAAGGCAAATTCATCTCCTCCGTAACGGCAGACTAAATCGCTTTCTCTGGTATAAATTTTTAAAATTTGAGCAATTTCTTTAAGCAATGCGTCTCCAGCCGGGTGGCCTAAAGTGTCGTTATATTGTTTAAAATGATCAATATCCACAAAAATCAAAGAAAGCGGTTTTTGATAACGTTCAGCCCATTTTATTTCTTCGCTTAAGCGCTCCTGAAAATAACGATGAGTATATAAACCTGTTAATCCATCTGTGATAGCCATCATAGCAATTTTTTCATAAAGTTCCGCATTTTTAATTGCCATAGCGGCTTGATAAGATATAGTGGTGATTAAAAAAAGATCTTCTTCATTATAAGTATTGGGGAGAGCTTCTCCCAGATACAATACCCCTATAATTTTATTCTCCGCAATTAAGGGAGCGACAATAATTGAACGTTCATATTCAATAATATTTTTTAAAACTGAATTTTTAGTGTCTTCTAAAAATAAAGGTTTGCGGTTAAGCGCCGCCCATCCTAAAACTCCTTCGTTATATTTAATATGGATATCTTTAAAATATTCTTTATAAGGACCGTCAATATATTGAGGAATAAATTCTTTATTTTCTCCTTCTTTCAATAAAAATATAATTCCGCTTTGATAAGAAACAATTTTTTTAGCGTTTTCTAAAATAATATTTAAAATATCCTTTAATTTTAAAGTAGCTCCTAATGCCTTTCCTAATTCTAAAAATGTAGAAAGTTGATTAACTTTTAAATCTAATTGAGTATTAATCTTTTGTTGAATGTCTAAAGCTTTTTCTTGAACATCGTAAAGCTGGGCGGATTTTATAGCCATAGCTGAAGGATTAGCCAGAAATAAAAGCATCTGCATATCTTCGGAAGTATAACTTTCAATTTGAGTATTTCCTAAATAAATTACACCGATAATTTCATTTTGAATAATTAAGGGGATGCAGATAATACTTTTTTCATCTTTGAAGATACGTTCTTCCGGCGGTGTCTGCACATCGGGAATGAAAAGCGGTTTTTTGCTTTTTACCGCCATATTTACAATAGTTTCTTCCACTTTTAAAATATTGGACATTTCTAATATATCGCGATAAGGAGTGGAATATTTAGCGGGAATAAGTTTTTCTTTTTCAACCAAAAAAATTACGCAGCTTTGAAAAAACATTAAACGTTTAATCATAGAAATAATAGTCGTTAAAACGCTTGGCAAAGAAAGATTAGAGCCCAGGAGTTTATTAAATTCCATAAAAATTGAAGATTCATCCAGTTTGCGTTTAAGGTCTTCGGTAAGTTTATTATTTTTGTCTTTTTGTTCATCTAAATTTTTCTTGAGCTTATTAATTTGAATTTCTAATATATCCTGGTCCTGCAAAAGCTTCTCTTTTGAAGAAAATTTAAAATTATAATTTAAAGTTAAAATTGCCGGTAAAATTAAAAAAGAATAAGCCGGTTGTATTTTATATAAAACTAAAATTAAATAAGCGAAAGCAAATTGAAAAAGACTTAAGAAATTTATTTTTGAGCGATGATTTTCCCATTCTTTTTGAAGTTCGGGAAAAGCTAAACCTAAAATTAAAGAAGATAATAAATGATCGATAATATAATATAATATAATCGCGCAAAATAAAGCGAAAATATTATTATAAAGAAATAAATTAGAAGAGGTTTTGGCAATTAAAGTATAAACTAAACCAACTAAAAAAGTATTAATGAGCGGAATAGAAAAATCTGCCAGACGGAACCAGGAATTATGCCGTTTAATAATAAATAAGCGAAATATACCGCCTAAAGCGGCCGCTATAACGGCTAAAGCTGGTTTATTGAATAATAATATTATAGAGAAATATATTGAGAAAGAAGCTGAAGCGGTTGAAATATAAGGCAATTCAATCCCGGTTAATTCGGCGATTATTGCTAGAATTGATAAAAATAAAAGAGCTTCTAGAAAAAAATTAAGATTTATTTCATTTAAAGAGTAAATAGCAAGAAAAATACCTATAAGAAATAATAAAATGGTATAAGCTTTAGTTTGGAAGTTAATTTCTTTCATTATAATATAAGCTAGTTTTTCTTTATAAACTCTAAAATTCCTTGTATTCTGGATTTATCTTAGAATTTAGTGTTTAAATTTGCGCCCCTTTAAGATTGGATTGACATAAACAAGTTCTGGCGGAAGGGATTTTCTCAAGCATGTCTAAAATCAATTTTTTTATTTTTTGATTATTTTTATGAAATACTTTAATTACTTCTTCGGTGTTCACAGGTTTTATTTTAGGATTATTGATTAATCCCGCGTCATAATCGGTAATTAGAGATATATTAAGATAACAAATTTCTAATTCTCGAGCTAAAGTAATTTCAGGGTATCCGGTCATGTTAATTACATCCCATTTTAAATTAGAAAACCAGGCGCTCTCGGCTTTGGTAGAAAAACGCGGTCCTTGAATTATTACTAAAGTTCCTTTAGGATGGAAAGAAATTTTTAGCCTTTTAGCGGCGCTGAAAGCAATTTGACGCAATTCATTGCAGTAAGGATCGGCATTACTAATATGAGTGACAATCGGTCCTTCGAAAAAAGTATCTTTTCTTCCCCATGTTCTATCTACAAATTGATCGCAGATAACAAATTCTCCCGGTTTTATATGAGGTTGAAGACTGCCCGCCGCGCAGGGAGCAATAATTCTCTTAACCCCTAATTCTTTCATAGCCCAGATATTAGCTTTATAATTTATTAAATGGGGCGCTTTAGAATGTTTTTTGCCATGGCGGGGCAGAAAAGCTATTTTTTTACCTTTAAACTCAGCTAAAGCAATTTCATCGCTGGGCGAGCCATAAGGCGTATTAACTTTGATTTCTTTAATTTTATCTAAAAAAGAATAAAAACCTGAACCCCCTAGAATTCCAATTTCGGCTTGATGCATTTATTTATTATATCCTTCTTCTTCATCGTCTAAATCGTCTTTTTCTTTATTATCGGGGGGTTTATCGCGAAATTCTTTAAAATTTTTAATAAAATCGCTGGGTTTTAATTTTTCTAAGTATTTTTTAAATTCTTTGTAATTTTTATCTTCGGCTTGTTTATCTATAATAGTTTCTTCCAGGATAATGCGTTCAGCCACAAAAATAGGAGCATTGGCGCGTAAAGCTAAAGCAATGCTGTCAGAAGGACGGGCGTCAATTTCCACAGTATTTCCGTTAGATTCTAAAACTATTTTAGCGTAAAAAGTATTATCATGAATATCATGAATAATAATTCTAATCAATTTAGCTTTTAATGATTCTATGACGGAACTCATCAAATCATGAGTCATAGGACGAGGAACAGGGGTTTTTTCTAAAGCTAAGGCAATTGCGGTAGCCTCGTAAGGGCCGATTAAAATAGGCAGATAACGTTCACTTTCAACATCTTTTAAGATTACGACAGGATCGTGAGTCATTAAATCTATTCCTAATTTATCTACGATCATTTTTCTCATAATTTCACTCTTTCTTTTTAAATTATAATTTATTTTTCTTTCTAGAATAATATTGCGATTCCTGCTTTAGGAGGTAAGATTTTTTTTATAGCGAATTTTTGAAATTATGCTAGAAACTATTCAGCAGGTTTTACGCAAAAAATTCAGAACTTTTTTATCAATTCTAGGAATTTCAATCGGAGTTTTTGCTTTAATAGTAATGGGTGCGATGTCTGAGCATTTTAATATTTTGTCCAGACATTTTGAAGAAAATTTTAAGAATAAATTGTTTGTTTGCGAGAAAATAAGTTTTTGGAGCGGAGGAGGGATTTTAGCTCAAAATAAAGTTAAATTATTAAAAAATATTCCTGAAATATTAAAGGCTGTTCCTATTTTAATTTCCCGTTTTAGAGAAAATCAAATATTATCTTTAGGATTTCCCGAAGTAATTGTAGGCATTAATCCAAAAGATATGCCTTTAATTTACAGCCAAAATTTTTTACTTAAAGGAAAATTTTTGGAAGGAAATTCTCCCCAGGCTGTAATAGGCTGGGATTTGGCTGATAGATATAAAATTAAGTTAAATGATACTATTAAAATCCGCAATTCTTTTTTTCAGATAATTGGAATTTTAGAAAAAACCTCAGCTTTGGAAGATCGGCAGGTGATTATTCCTTTATATTTTGCCCAGAAAGCTTTAAGCCGAGAAAATTTAATTACCAGCATTATTGTTTTTCCTCAAGATAATATAAATTTAGAACAACTGGTCTTTAAAATTAAAAAAAATATTTTAGGAATTTCCATAATTACTCCCCGGGAATTTAAAGATCAAATAAATCAAAACTTAAATATTTGGAATATAATTACCTTAGGGGCGGCTATATTGTCGGCAATTACAGGCATTTTATGCATCATGATTAATTTATTTATTACTATTAATGATCGTCTTCCTGAAATTGGACTGCGCAAGGCAATCGGCGCCACTTCCTGGAATATTATTGAAGAATATTTATTAGAAGCTCTGGTGCTTTCCATAGGAGGATGGATTTTAGGATTATTTTCCGGATTAATTTTTATTAAACTTTTTGATTTTTATATTAAGAATCAGGGAGTGAGTCTTTTTAGCATAACTCATCGTTTAATAATTTTATCATTTTTTTGGATAATATGTTTAGGTATCATGTCAGGAATTTATCCGGCTTATCAGGCTTCTAATATTGATCCGGCTAGAGCAATGAGAAGATAATGAAAATTATAAAAGCTTTAAATTTAAGTAAAATTTATTTTCACGGAGTTCATGAAATTTGGGCTCTTCGGGGAGTAAATTTAGAAGTAGAACAAGGAGAAATACTTTGTATTTGGGGAAAATCCGGAAGCGGGAAATCTACTTTGCTTAATATTTTAGGCTGTTTGGATCGGCCTTCCTTAGGGAAAGTTTATTTAGAAGAAGAAGATATTACTTTACTTTCTTCTTTGAAACGCTCTTATATTAGAAGAGAAAAAATCGGCTTTGTTTTTCAACAATATAATTTAATTTCTCATTTAACCGCCCAGGAAAATGTAGCTTTGCCTTTGAAATATGCTAAGGTTCCTTATAAACGCCGGATGAAAATGGCTGAAGAACTTTTAGAAATAGTGGACTTAAAAGACCGTTTGAATTTTTATTGGTCCCAATTAAGCGGCGGAGAAGCTCAAAGAGCGGCTTTTGCCAGAGCTTTAATTAACAGCCCCAAATTAATTTTAGCCGATGAACCTACAGGCGAGATAGATACGGAAAATGCAAAAAAATTAATAGAATTGATTAAAAACTTAAATCAAAGATTAAAACAAACTTTTTTAGTAGTTACTCACGATCCTTTGATTGCTCAAATCGCAACCCGCACTTTAATCTTAAAAGACGGGCAGATTGCCCCATTACCCGCCTAACTAAAAAATATTTAGGCGCTCTCGCCCCATAATATAGAACGGCTAAGTTATTGATGCGCAAATTTTAGATTAAAGGCTTTCCTTATATTTAATATTTAAATAATTAGTTTGCCGTTTTCAATAATTTCTTTGGCATATGGATTATCTAGTTTGAAGTGTTTTTCTAAAAATGGATGGGGCTCAATTTTTGTATTAACTTTTCTTCGCAGCTTCATTAATAATAATTGATCTTCTATTATATCTCCGGTAAAATTGTCTGCTACAATAGCTAAATCAATATCACTATCCTTATTGAAATTTCCTTTAATATATGAACCATAGAGATAAACTTTTTTTAGGTTTATTTTATTGGTTTTTAACACCTTTAAATATTTTCTTATTATATCATAAATTATTTCTTTATCTGCGCTTTTAGCCATAATTTAAATTTCCTTATTTTCTCTATATTTTCTTTAGTAAATTTTTTAGTGCATTTTTTATAAAACGCTTTTTTGTAATCAGGGTATCTTGAATTAATATTGAAGGTTGTTGCTAAATCGAGAAAATCTTTTTGTTCTTCACTTAAAATTAAATTTACTTTTTCAGCTAATCTTAGTAAATCATGTAAAAATGGAGGATTTATATCAATTGTTTTTACATAATATGCTTTTAATAATTTTTCTAAAACTAAATGTCCAAGAAAAAGCGCCCAATGATAATCTTTGTTTTTATAGAGATTTAACATTGTTGTAAAATCTCTATCTGAACTATCTATCCAATAATTAATTAATTCTTTTTAAGATTTTAAAAATCCTTTTATATTAAAGGAATATGAATGAACAAAAGTTAAAGTTAATTCCCGTCCCATTTAATATTTGGCGGAGAGTATTTACAAAGCACTCTTTTGTCGTGAAAAAATATATATGAGAACTTTATATAACTTAAAAAATCAAATTCAGAATAATCAAACTTTAAATTTAAAAGATTTTGATTTGTTATTTAATCCTTCTTGTAATAAGTTAAAAAATATTTTTAAAATTTTTAAAACAGATTTTTTCGAAAAACACATTAATGAAAGCAATATTAATGATTTTTCTGCCTCGCGCAATCTTCCTAAAACTGAAGGAATTATAGTTGCGCAGGGAATTTACAATAAATCCGCTTATAATTTGGTAAGTGTGGATTTAAGTAAAAATGATTTTTTAGTTTATTTAGCTCCTCAAGATCAAAATAGAAAATTTCAAACTCGTTCTTTAGATGAATTGGCTAAACAAAAAGACGCTCAAGTAATAATAAATGGAACTTTTTTTAATGTTGACGCAGATAATCAACCTTTAGGAATTTTAATTTATGGCGCGGGTAAATATACATGGAATCCTGCCACTTATACTTATGATAAAATTCCGGTAGTTTCCTTAAATCGTTATTTTTTAGCATTAAATGAAGATGGAAAACCTTTTATTGATCGTTCTTACGGCAATAAAGCGGAATATTTTAGAAATCGAGGAATAAAAGAACTCATTGGAGGATGCGGCCCATTAGTTTGGGATGGGAAAGTAATTGTATCTCCTGAAAGTTTAGAAGAAGCTCATTTTAGACCTCCCAGTCATCAAATGAATCATAAAAGACAGCGCAGCGCCTTAGGAATTGATAATCAAGGGAAATTAATTTTAGCGGCTTTTGGAAATCAAGCTGATGATGAAAGCGGTTTAACTTTAAAAGAATTAGCTGAATTTATGCTTAATAACGGAGCGGTTCAAGCTTTATTTTTAGATTCAGGCAGTTCTACGGGAATGTATTTAAGCGATGACGGAACTAATTTAACAGGTATTCCTCGAGCGCAGCCTACTTATATTTTGATAAAGAGCGGGAAGAATCCAAAATAGAAAGGTTTTAGTTTAATTTTATAGAAAATATAATCATAGCGGTAAGTAATAAGTGTTTGTAAGTTTTTCTTAATTGATTGACGCTTATAATTTAAGGAGGTTTTTCGATTGGAAGAAAAAGTTGCTATTGTAGGAGTAGGAGAAACTTTGCTTAGTCCTCAAAATATTGAATTTTCTTATGGCGAATTAATTCAGGACGCTGTTTCCAAATCGTTAGAAGATGCGATGATGAATTTTGAACAAATTGAGAGTATTATTATTTGCAGTGAAAATTTGCTCTCGGGAAAAGATTTAAAAGAAGAAATAGTTTTGGAATATCCTAAACCCTGCCTTAAAATTGGCGAAGATGGTATTTATGGGGTATTTAACGCTTTTATGCAGATTGTTTCCCAATTATTTGATCCTGTCATGGTGATAGCCTGCGGAAAACCATCCGAAATTATTGATTCCGCAAAAGCTGAAATTTTAAATTTAGATTCTAAATGGGTAAAATCTTTAGAAGCTCATCCTTATTTTATCGCTGGATTAGAAATGAATCGTTATTTTCATTTAAGAGGAAGAGAATTTAAAGAATGCGCTCAAGTGGTTGTAAAAAGCAAAGAAAAAGCCCTCCAAAATTCCCGAGCTTATTTTGGTTCAAAGATTACTCTTGATCAAGCAATTCAAGCTGAAATGATCAGCGCTCCCTTATCTTCTTTAGATATCGCTCCATGGATTGACGGAGCCGCGGCGGTAATTTTAGCTTCGGAGAAAAAAGCGAAATTATTTAGAGAGGATTTAGTCTTTTTGGAAGCCTTGAATTGGGGGAATGACGCCGGCGCTTGTTTATGGAGCGATTTAGAATTAGGATGGCCGATCTATTTGGAAAATTTAGCTAAAGAAACTTATCAAAAATTAAACATTAAAAAAGCTAATTTAGAAGAAATTAATTTTTTAGAATTAGAAGATTCTTTTTCTTATCAACTGCTTCAAAGTTTAGAAGCCTTGGGATTTGCCAAAAAAGGGAAAGCGCTGGATTATTTTATAGATAATATTTTATTAATTAATCCTTCAAGCGGTTCTTTGGGAATGGGGAATGCATTTTTTGCCAAAGGGTTAATTCGATTAATCGAAGCGGTTTTACAATTAAGAGGCTCATCCGGACCAAATCAACTTCCCGGACCGCTTTATCGGGCATTAGTTCAAAGTTCTTACGCTCTCCCTAATCGTTCAGGAGGAATTATTATTTTAGGAAGGGATTAAAAAATGGAAGCTATAAAAGAAAAATTAAAAATAAAACAAGAATTGATTTTAAATTACAGTCATGTCAATTCAGATTTAGAAGAAAAAAATTTTATTGAATTAAAAGAAAATGGAGAACTTTTAGCCGGTTTTTGTTTTAACTGCAAAAAATTATTTTTTCCTATTTTATTAAATTGCGTTTTTTGCGGGATTCCTATAAAAGAATTAAAAAAAGTTGAATCATCCGGAGTTCTTCAATCTTATACATTGCTATATTTAAATAAATTTGCTGAAAGATTAATAGAACCGTTAGTTTTAGGATTAATTAAATTAAAAGGAACTTATGGAACTTTTTATCATTATTTAAACATTCCTTTAGATTTTTTAAAGATTAATTTGGAGATTAAAGCGGTTTTCAAAGAAAAAGAAAAAAGAAAAGGCGATATTACCGATATTAAATATTTTATTCTGGAGGGATAGGAAATGAAAAAATTTTTTTATTTATTGATTTTCTTATTATTAGTTTCTTCTTCTTTCGGGGGAGTAAAGTTATTTATTGAAGACGAGAAAACTTATCCCCCGCAAAATATTCAGGATTTGCGGATAAACTTTAGAAAATACTTATTCAAAACTTTTGAAATTCAAGGAAGGATTTTTTCCCTAAAGTCGGATTTAAAGCTTTTAGCGGATGAAAGCGATAGTATCTTAATTTATAAAATAGAAAATTTTAATTTTAAGGAAGAACAAAAAGTAAGTTTAAAAGTCAGACTGCTTAAAGTTAATAATATTTTATATTTAGAATTTAAAGAAGGCAAAATTTTGGAACCTAAAGTAGTTGAGTTAGAAGGAGAATTAACTCAAATAGGAAATGAGCCTTTTTCAGAATATGTGCTTAAAGATAATAAAAATATTTATTTATTAAAAGGTTATTTAACGCCGTTACTTTTACTGCACAGCGGTTCTAAAGTAAAAATAAAAGGAACTTTAACTAAAGGGGGCATTTTAACTAAAAGCGCTCTTGAAGTGGTAGATTATAAGTTTAGTGAAAAGTGAATAGTAAATAGTGAATAGTTAATAGGATTGGATGTTAAAGACAGGAACAAAAATATTTGCAATTTAGATAGTTTAAGAGGGGGTCAATNNTTATTAGCTGCGGAGGAGGCGGAGGAGGCGGAAGCGGCGGAGGAGGCGGCAGCAGCACCGGAAGCGGCGGAGGCGGAGGAGATTCATCCCCTCAACCTTCTTATGATCAAACTAGTAATTATATTATTTCAAACTTTACTACAGGGAAACAAGCCGTTTTTGCGGCTGTAAGCGCGCAGAGTTTATATTCTTCTCCGCTTTATGCTTATTCAACTACTATTTCTCATTCTAAAATAGATCAAGTGATTTTAAATGAGAGTTTAAGCAATTATCCTTTAGAAAAAAATCTTGATTCTGACGAGCCTGGGAAAAAAGATTTACCTGTATATGTTCAGGCGGAAGCCGAGCGGATAGCCAAGACAATCCCGAAAGAAGAGATTAAGGCTAAAATGGCTCAAAAAAGCGGCTCCAGAGATGCTTTAAATGATCAAGTAATTTTTAATATCCTGCAAAATGGCAGTACATGGACTACTATTACCGCTCAATGTTATGCGGTAGGAACAAATTGTTATATTTATATTGATCTTAATTCAGCCAGTTCTAATGGAGGGATTGACTCCGGCAGCCGAACTACTACTGCCAATAATATTGTCACAGCTTTTGACAGCGACAATTCCCCGTTTAATACCGCCGGTATTTATGCTGTTGACAGAGCGGTTTTCGGTTCAGAGTGGAAGCCCGGAATTGACGGAGATAACCGGATGACCATTTTAATTTCTCCGGCTTTAGGCAGAAGCGGGTTGATGGGGTATTTTTATTCTTTAGATGAAACTACCGCTTCCCGCAGTAATCAAAGAGAAATAATTTATTTAAATGATAATCTTTGGGCTGGGAATATGTTTAACGGACTTACAACTTTAGCGCATGAATTTCAGCACTTAATTGATTATAATGTAAAGTATAATAACGGAGGCAATTTTGAAACCAGCACTATTAATGAAGGAAAATCTATGCTGGCGGAGCATTTAAACGGTTTTACTCCAGCCGGCAACCCTACCACTTATTATGGAAATGGTTTTATGGTAGCGGGAATAAGAAATCTTTTGGCTAACCCTCAAAATTTTAGATTTCATATTTTTAATAATTCTTCTTATGAGTATGCCGGAGCGTATCTTTTTATGCTTTATTTATATGAACGTTTTGGACAAACAGTTTTTAGCAATATAGCCAGCAGTCCTTTTGTGGGAACTTCTAATATTGCCTATTATGCCGGGACAAGTTTTGCCGCGCTTTTTCGCGATTGGGCTTTAGTGAATTATTATGATGGAATAGGAGGTTCTCCAACTTTACCTTCCGGAAGCGCAAGTACGCGTTATAATGCTGTAAATTTAAAAGGAACTTATACTTATTATCCTACCAGCAGTAATTCTTCCACGACTACAGAAACTTTAGGAGGAGTATCTTTTGTTTCAAATATAAGTTCTTATCCGCTTTCAGGCACAATTAGTTTAAATCCTTGGAGCTGCCGTTATCTTTTATTTACCCCGCCTGCTTCAGGGAATTTAAATTTAAATATCTCTACTTATACCACTTATTATTTAAATTATAATTTGGTTACGGAATCGCCTGCGGGAACTTTTTCAGTTATTCAATAAATGAAAAATAGATCATTGGATAATAAACCATAGAGAGGGCAGAGAGAAGAGAATAGAGATATTTATTTTTCTCCGCTGGAAGCGGAGAAATCATAATAAAAACTCTGTGGTTAATTCTTGCTAATCGTTATTCAACACTCTTATGAAAAATAAAATTGGAAAGATTCAAGTATATACAGGAAGAGGGAAAGGGAA
>JACPDS010000152.1 GCA_016183885.1 Armatimonadota bacterium | reverse complement strand
CGTTCTTTTTCTTCGTCTTCTTTTTTTTGGGCGCTTTGCAGATTATTAATTAAAGAAATTAAAATATTATCTCTCATAAAAATTAACTCCTCTCTTTTTTACGATATTCCTGATATAAATCTAAAATATTAGAAACATAATTTTGGGTTTCTTTATAAGGAGGAATCCCGTCGTATTCCGCGACTGCGTTTGGACCGGCGTTATAAGCCGCTAAAGCTAAAGAAATATTGCCCTTAAAACGTTCTAATAAACCTTTAAGGTATCGCGTTCCTCCTTTAACATTTTCTCTGGGATTAAAGGGATTCTCAACGCCTAAAGACTTTGCGGTTTCAGGCATTAACTGCATTAAACCTTGAGCTCCGCAAGATGAAACGGCATTTTGATTAAAACCGGATTCTTGATTAATTACCGCTTTAATTAAAGATTCATCCACTCCATATTCTAAAGAAGCTTCTTTAATATATCCATCAATTTCAGCATTGCTTACTTTAAGATTGCTTGAAGATTTAGAACCTATACCTTGAATTTCCCCAATACTGCTTAAAACTGAGGAAAAACTAAATTTTGAACTGGAAAATTCAATTGGAGAGGCTGTATTTTTAGATGAAAGCGCTCCAAAACGAGCTTGAATCTGCTGAATCCGTAAATTAATGGCGTTGATTTGGTCATAAATTGACATTTCTTTACCTCGCCTTCCTTGAAAAATTATTCATCTTTTTTAGATGTCCTAAAATACCGCATTGTTGCTAATTCATCAATAAATTTTCTTTCTTCTTCGTCTAATTCTTCAATAAATTTCTGATGATATTTTTCTTTTAGTTTCTCGTAGGTTTTCTTTTCCTTAGCGCATATTAATAAAATTTCCCTTTGTTTGTCTATTTCAATATTTATTTCTTTTATTTTTATTTTCTGGTTAATAACGGCATTATTTAATTTATTAATATGATAATGATACCTTTTTAATTCTTCTACATCCATTCCTCCGGAAATTTGTTTGCTTTTTAATTCTGTTTTAGCTTGAATTTCTTTATTTTTTAAATTTTCTAATTCAATTTTAGCTTGATTTAATTTGCTAAAAAGTTTGCCTAAGCGTTCTTTTTCTTCGTCTTCTTTTTTTTGTTTTAATTCTAATATACTTTGTAATTTAAATTTAAATTTTTTCTGCGCCATTTAAATTTTATTTAAACGCTCATTAAATCTATCAATTTTTGAACAGTTTCTTCATAACCGGGATTTTCAAAAGCGTCTTGAGAAAGAAATTTATAAACCAGCTTGATCATAGCTTTGGCATAATCCACATCCGGATTACTCCCGTCTTGATAAGCGCCAATATTAATTAAATCTTCTTTTTCTTTATAAACCGCTAAAGTTTTTCTCATCTTTCCGGCGGCTTCCTGATGAACTTTATTAGTTACTTCGGGAAAAAGACGGCTGATACTTGCTAAAACATCCACGGCCGGATAACGGTTTTGAGCGGCAATTCCCCGAGATAAAACAATATGACCATCTAAAATAGAACGCACTGTATCGGCGATAGGTTCATTCATATCATCTCCTTCCACTAAAACCGTATAAATACCGGTAATCGTTCCTGAAGATGAAGTTCCCGATCGTTCTAATAATTTAGGAAGAAGGGCAAAAACAGAAGGAGTATATCCTTTTGTAGCCGGAGGTTCTCCAACGGCTAAACCTACTGCTCTTTGTGCCATAGCAAAGCGGGTTACCGAATCCATCATAAACATCACATCTTTGCCTTGATCGCGGAAATATTCCGCAATAGCTGTTCCTACATACGCTCCTTTAAGTCTTACCAAAGCGGACTGATCGGAAGTAGCGCATACTACCACTGAACGGAGCAATCCTTCTTCGCCTAAATCTCTTTCTAAAAAATCCCGTAATTCTCTTCCTCTTTCTCCAACTAAAGCTAAAACATTAATATCGGCGGAAGTATTTCTGGCAATCATACTTAAAGTAGTGCTTTTTCCCACGCCTGAGCCCGCAAAAATTCCAATTCTTTGGCCTTTCCCAAAAGTTAAAAGGGCGTCAATAGCTCTTACGCCTACAGTTAAATGTTCTTTTATGCGCGGACGGGTAATTGGATTAGGAGGACTATTATAAATTGGATACTCATCAACAAATTCTAGAGGACCTTTCCCGTCAATAGGATTTCCCAATCCATCCAACACTCTTCCTAAAAGAGCCGGACCTACTTTTACGCATAAAGGGCGGCCCGTATTTCTTACTTCGCATCCGGGCCCAATCCCGCTCATTTCACCTAAAGACATTAAAATCACTTTATTATTTTTAAAACCAACCGCTTCAGCTTGAATAGGTTTATTTTCTATTTTAGAATAAATATGACAAAGATCTCCGACTTTAACGGCCGGACCTTCGGATTCAATAGTTAAACCAATTACTTGAGTGACTTTACCATGAATCTTTGTTAAATCCGCTCCCTCAATAGCCTTATAAAAACGCGCTAGATCAATTTTAGCTTCAGAAAAATTAAGCATCTTCCTTCTCCGCTTCTTTAAAAGCAATTTTTAAAGCATCCAGTTTAGTTTTAATTCGAGCATCTATATTGCCGAGATCGGTTTCTATAATACAGCCTCCCTGCTCAATTTGAGGGTCGGCTTGAATATCAAATTTTTTTAAACCTTCTATCATAGCCATAAAACTGGTTCTATCCTCTTTTACCGCTTCTAAATCCTG
>JACPDS010000140.1 GCA_016183885.1 Armatimonadota bacterium | reverse complement strand
TTTTTAAAGCCGCTTTAATGGGAATGGCAAAGCTTAAACCTTGGGCGTGAGTATATACAGAACCTGTATATACAAGAGTGTTAATTCCAATTACTTCTCCGGCGCTATTTATTAAAGCTCCTCCGCTATTTCCCGGATTAATTGCCGCATCAGTTTGAATTAAATTTTCATAAGTTATTCCTTTATAATTTATTTTACGCCCCAAAGCGCTAACTACTCCAGAGGTTACGGTCCATTCAAAGTGCATTGGATTTCCGATAGCAATGGCGATTTGTCCTAATTGCAGCTTATCTGAATCGCCAAACTGCGGAATAGGCAGGGATTTATTGGAATTAATTTTTAGGATAGCTAAATCCTGATCAGCGCTGGCTTTAATTAAATTAGCCGGATATTTTTCTCCAGAAGAAAGCATTATTATAATATTTCTAGCTTTTTTAATTACATGAGCATTGGTTAAAATATAGCCGTCATGAGTTAAAATTACACCTGATCCGATCCCTTGAATTTCTTCTCCATAAGAATAAGTATTAATGCTTACCACGGCATCTCTTACTTTTTTTATGGCTTCAATGATTTGAACTTCAGTAGAAATTAAACTAAAAGCTTGTTGAATACTTAAAAGAATAAATAAAATTAAAAATTTTATATTTTTTGGCAGAATACAGTTATAGCGAAGTATCCTGCAGTTTGCCGCAGTGATTTCTATTTTTCTTCCCATTCTAAATTAGTTACTCCTATTTCAGTTAGTTGTTGAGTTACTTTAACTTTAGGAAGGTTTTTAGGGAATTGTAAATATAATTTTAAAACTATTAAACCATCTTCTTCTAAAACTTCTAAATTTTTTAAACTTACCTCTAATTTATCTAAAGTTTGATAAATTAGAGGAATTTCTTTATGTTCTTTTATTTTTATCTCTAAATAGTAAAGCGGTTTTCCTCCCAATATGGCTTCAAATTTTTTAAGTAAAGTTAAAGAAACCAGGACCAAAAAAGTTGTTGATACTGCCCCTAGATAAAATCCTGTTCCACAAGCCATTCCAATTCCAGCAATTGACCAAAGACTTGCGGCGGTGGTTAATCCTTTAATGCTGACTCCATAGCGCATAATGGTTCCTGCCCCTAAAAAACCTATCCCGCTTACAATTTGAGCGGCTATTCTAGTTGGATCTACAGGAACTCCTTTCCCGTTAATTGCATAAAATCCAATCATAGTAAATAAAGCGGAACCAATCGAAACTAAAACATGCGTGCGCAGACCAGCGGCCCGATGGGTTCTTTCCCTTTCTAAACCTATTAAACCCCCTAATAAAGTTGCTGTTAATAATCGAGTGAAAATTTCCCATTCCATTTTTTTATTTCCTTCCCAAAGTTAATTTATATAAAGTTAAATCGATTAATTGAATTAAATAATTAATAATTTCTTTAAAATTTAATTTACTTTCTCCAACTTTACGATCTACAAAAATATAAGGAATTTCTTTAAATTTTTTATAATGAGCTTTAACAATTATTTCTAGTCCAATCTTAAATCCGATTGGATTTAATTTTACGCCGTTTAAACATTCTTTGTTTAAAAAAAAGTATCCAGACGTAAGATCTTTAACTTTAGTTAAATAAGAGCCTAAAATAACCGCTGCTTTAGAAATTATCTTTCTTTTTAACGGCCAATTTTTTATTCCTCCTTGAGGAATATAGCGGCTGCCGATAGCTAATTCAGCTTCTTTATTTATAATGGTTTTAATTAACTGCGGTATAATTTTAGGGTCATGAGATAAATCAGCATCCATTACCCCTAAAATATCTCCTTTAGCATTATTAAAACCTTCAATCACCGCGCCTGAAAGTCCGGTTTTTTTTTTTTTTTTTATTAGTTTTACGGGATAATTCCCGGTTAATTCTTTAACAATTTCTCCTGTTTTATCGGGAGAATTATCATCTACAACAATAATTTCTCCAAGAATCTTTTCTTGATTTAAAATTTCGGAGACTTCTTTTATTAAAATGGCAATATTTTTACTTTCATTATAAGTAGGGATAATAATTGAAACCATTTTTATTTTAAACGGTAATTACTTTCCAAGCGCTTAAAAGATGTTCGCTAATAGTCTCCATATCTGTTAATGAACCCACTTTAAGCAGCTTAGAAATTTGATAATATGAAACTGATTGCTCGCATATCAAAACTTTTATTCCTTGTTCTTCTAAAATTAAAAGTTTACCTAGATTAGGAGAATCATTAAGAGCTAATTTTACCGCTTGATTGGTAAAAATAATGGCTTTAGGTTTAATATGATTATTAATCAAAGATTGAAGAAAACTATTCATTAAGTTTTTGCCTAAAATTTCATCACTGCCCAGAGATTCAGATTTTACAAGAATTACAATATTTTTTTGAGCTCCGGGTCCTTTTATTTTTAAAGCTTGAGTTTCTTCTAATTCGGAGAAATCTCCCCGAATCATTCTTAAATAGTAACTTAAATCTCATTCGGCAAATGTAGTCGATAAATTAGATTCTTTATTATTAATGTTTTCTTGATTATTAATATTCATAGTATTCTTTCTATATTTTATTTCCACAAAAAATAACTTTTCCCCTTTTTATCTATAAAACAAAGGAAAGCTTAATTTTCTAGAGAATCTATTTTTTATAATTTATCTGTCATGAGACCACCCAGAAGTCACGACAGGAAGGGGTTCCTATAATTTTACATAGGAGAAAAAAATGTCTAACTTTGTTCATCTTCATGTTCACACTGAATATAGTCTTTTAGATGGAAGCTGCCGAATTACTGAACTTTTGCAAAAAGCTAAAGAGCTTAAGATGGAAGCCATTGCTATTACCGATCATGGGAATCTCTATGGAGCGGTAGAATTTTATGAGAAAGCTAAAGAATATGGAATAAAACCTATTATCGGCTGTGAGGTTTATTTAGCAAAGCGGACTAGATTTGATCGCATCCCCAAGATTGATGACGATCAATATCATTTAATACTTTTAGCTCAAAATCAAGAGGGTTATCAAAATCTGCTAAAATTGGTTACCCTCTCAAATTTAGAAGGATTTTATTATAAACCCCGTGTAGATAAAGAACTTTTAAAAAAATATCACTGCGGTTTAATCGCTCTTTCCGGATGTATTGGCGGCGATATTGCTTGTTTAATTTTAAAAGAAGAAGAAGAAGAAGCTAAAA
>JACPDS010000007.1 GCA_016183885.1 Armatimonadota bacterium | reverse complement strand
TTTTTAATAATACCTATACCCTGCCTTTTGCTTATTGTTATCGATGTTGGTATAATCTGGAATATCCAAATTGTGAAATTTACTGCGCTAAAATTTTAGAAAGATATTTTAAAACTTTAATTCCTCCTTCCGAAATAGCGGCAATTGTTTTTGAACCGATACAGGGAGAAGGAGGCTATGTTATTCCTCCTCGGGAATTTTTTCAAATTTTAAAAGAAATCGCTAAAAAATATCAGATTTTATTAATTGCCGACGAAGTTCAAACCTGTTTTGGCAAATCCGGTTATTGGACCGCTTGTGAATATTTTGGCATTGTTCCTGATATTATTACTCTGGCTAAAGGATTAGGCAATGGAGCGGTAATAGGGGCTGTAGTTTTTCCCGGAGAATTAGATTTTACAAAACAAGGTATGCACTCTAATACTTTTGGGGGACAATTTATTTCCTGTATTTCTTCTTTAAGCACGATTAAAATTCTTAAAGAACAAAATATGCTCGATTATGTTAAAGAAATCGGTAATTACTTTAAAGAAAAACTTTTAGAATTAAAAGAGCAATTTAAGTGTATCGGAGATGTGCGCGCTCTAGGAGTTTTAATAGGAGTAGAATTTGTAAAAGATCGTCGAACTAAAGAGCCGGATAAGAAAATAAGAGATTTAATTTTAAAAGAATGTTATCAAAAGGGTCTTTTAATGATTCCATGCGGGGAATCGGTAATCCGCATTACCCCTTCTTTTATAATTAGTAAAGCTGAAATTGATTGGGGAATTTCTATTTTAAAAGAAGTCTTAGAAAAAAATTATCAATGAATTCTTTAGTCATTTTAATAGGAGCATTATGTATTTTTGCCTTAGCTTATCGTTATTATGCGGCTTTTTTATCCGCTAAAGTAGCTTGTTTAAACGACCAAAATATTACTCCGGCTTTTAAATTAAAAGACGGGAGAGATTATGTTCCTTTAAATAAACTTATTGTTTTTGGACACCATTTTGCGGCTATTTCCGGTCCCGGACCATTAATTGGTCCGGTTTTAGCCGCTCAGTTTGGATATTTGCCGGGGTTGCTTTGGATTTTAATTGGAGCGGTTTTAGCCGGAGGGGCGCACGATTTTATTATTTTATTTGCTTCGATTCGCCAAAATGGAGAATCTTTATCTAAAATTGCCTTAAAAGAAGTCGGAAAAGTAGTCGGCATTGCCACTTCTATAGCAATTCTTTTTATTATTATTACCGCTTTAGCTGGTTTGGGAATTGCGGTAGCTAATGCTTTATCTGAAAGCGCCTGGGGAACTTTTACAATTTTCATGACTATTCCTATCGCTATAATATTGGGAATTTCTTTAAAAATTTATCCTAAAGGAATAATTTTATTTTCTTTTTTAGGAGTAATATTATTAATTTTAGGAGTAGTTTTTGGATATAATATTCAAAATAATCTCCATTACGCAAAATATTTTTTTTTCTCCAAAGATGAATTAGCCCTTTTGATTACTTTTTATGGTTTTTTAGCTTCAGTCCTGCCTGTCTGGCTTTTATTGGTTCCTCGAGATTATTTAAGCGCTTATATGAAAATCGGCACTATTTTATTTTTAGCTTTAGGAATTTTTATTGTTCATCCTAAGATTGCTATGCCGGCTTTTACTCCTTTTATTCATGGGGGAGGGCCGGTTATCCCCGGAAAGGTCTGGCCTTTTGTTTGCATTACTATTGCCTGTGGAGCGATTTCTGGATTTCATGCTTTAATCGGCTCGGGAACCACCCCCAAGATGATTAGAAAAGAAAGCGAAATTCCTTTTATTGGTTATGGAGCGATGATGGTAGAAGCCTTTGTTTCTATAATGGCTTTAATTGCCGCAACAAGTTTAATTCCAGCGGATTATTTTGCCATTAATGTTAAAGGCGATATCTTTGCTGCTTTAGGAATGAAACCGGTTCATCTTAACGAACTTTCAAATTTAGTGGGGGAAAATATTCAAGGACGCCCGGGCGGCGCTGTATCGCTAGCCGTAGGCATGGCTTATATTTTTGGGAATATCCCCGGATTTAAATTTTTAATGGCTTATTGGTATCATTTTGCAATTATGTTTGAAGCAGTTTTTATTTTAACTACTCTTGATGCCGGCACAAGGGTAGCGCGTTTTTTGCTCCAGGATTTTTTAACCCCGATTTACGGGCGTTTTAAGGAACATACCTGGCTGCCCGGGGTTTTCGCTACCAGCCTCATAACTTGTTTTGCCTGGGGTTATTTATTATATTTTGGCGAGATTAAAACTATCTGGCCGATGTTTGGAATCGCTAATCAGCTTTTATCCACTATAGCCTTGGGCATTGCTACCACTTTAATTTTAAAGTACCGTGATTTCAAATATGCTTTATGCACTTTTCTGCCCATGCTTTTTATGTTAGCGACTACTTTAAGCGCCGGGTTTTTAAGTATTAAAAATACGTATTTGCCGATGAAAAACTCGCAAGGAAATTTAAACAGCTTTTTAATTTTAGTTATGATGATGCTGGTTTTAATTATTATTGGAGATTGTTCAAATAAATGGATTAAACTTTTAAAGGTAAATTCTAAAGGAAATAAAAATAATTGGGGCGCTTAAAAAGAAATTCTATATTTTCTGTTAACTAATATTGTGATTTAATTAAAGAAGGAAGAAGTATGAAGCCGCAGAGTATATATCTTTTAAGGGATGGGATAGGGTAAATAACCCCCTCACCTTAATCCTCTCCCCAGTGGGGAGAGGGAAGGGTGAGGGGAAAGAGCCGCAAGGATTTGCGATTTTTGTGATAGACTAAATTTTTTAATTAAAAGGAGGGAAAATATGCTTCCAGAGAATTTAAGATATACTAAAGAACATGAATGGGTATCCATCGAAGAGGAAACAGCCTTAGTAGGAATTACTGAATATGCCTGCAGTCAATTAGGAGATATTGTTTTTGTAGAATTGCCGCCGCAAGAGGCAAAAATAGAAATTTCTAAAACTTTTGGAGTGGTAGAATCAGTTAAAGCTGTTTCTGATTTATACGCTCCTTTAAGCGGAGAAGTAATCCATGTAAATAAAAATTTAGAAGAACATCCCGAATTAATTAATGAAGATCCTTACGGGGAAGGCTGGATGATTAAAATTAAAATAAAAGATTTAAATGAATTAAATAAATTGCTTAATTTTGAAGAATATCAAAAATTAATTAATCAAGAATAAATTATATTTTTTACAATAAAAAATAAAATGAGTTATATCCCGCACAGTCAAAAAGAAATTAAAGAAATGTTAAATTTTTTAGGGATTTCTTCTCCCGATGAACTTTTCATAGATATTCCCAAAGAATTGATTTTAAAAAAAGAACTTAATCTGCCAAGACCTTTAAGTGAATGGGAGTTAATTAGCGAGGTTAAAAAAACCGCCTCTAAAAATATTAATTTAGAAGATTGCGCTTCTTTCTTAGGCGCCGGTCTTTATAGGCATTTTATCCCGCAGGTTGTTTCCAGTCTTACCTCTAGAGGAGAATTTTATACCGCTTATACTCCTTATCAAGCCGAGATAAGTCAAGGGATATTGCAAAGTATTTATGAATTTCAAAGCTTAATTTGCATGCTCTTGGAAATGGATACAGCCAATGCTTCTTTATACGATGGTCCTACTTCGTTAGTAGAGGGCGTAATTTTAACGCTTAATTTTACTAAAAGAGCTAAAATTTTAATTTCTAAAGGAGTGCATCCTGAATATCGTAAAATTTTAAAAACATATTTAGCTAAAAGAGCCGAAATTATTGAAGTTCCATTAAAAGACGGAATAACAGATTTAAATTTTGTAAAAGATAAATTAAGCGCCGATAGCGCGGCTTTAATCGTTCAAAACCCGAATTTTTTAGGAATTATAGAAGAAGGAGAACCTTTAGCGGAAATTGCTAAATCTAAAGGAGCTTTATTTTTAGTTTGTATTAATGAAGCAATGTCTTTAGGTTTAATTAAGCCCCCTTCTCTTTATGGAGCAAATTTAGTTGTAGGAGAGGCTCAAAGTTTAGGCTTGCCTATATCATTTGGAGGGCCAACTTTAGGTTTTATAGCCGCGGAGGAAAAATTGCTAAGATTAATCCCGGGGAGGATTGTTGGAGAAACTATTGATATAGAAGGGAGAAGAGGGTTTGTTCTAACCCTGCAGGCTCGCGAACAGCATATTCGAAGAGGCAAAGCCGCTTCCAATATTTGCACTAATGAAGCCTTATGCGCTTTGGCTTGTACTATTTATCTTAGTTTATTGGGAAAACAAGGCTTAAGAAAAGCAGCTGAGTTAAATTTTCAAAAAGCGCATTATCTTTTTGAACAAATTTCTAAGTTAAAAAATTATCTTATTCCATTTAAAGGAATCTTTTTTAATGAATTTACAGTTAGCGCTCCGGTAAATCCTTTAAAAATCAATAGCTATTTAAGAGAACATCGAATAATCGGAGGTTATAATTTAAGCGCTGATTATCCTGAAATAAAATTAGATATTCCAGAGTAAAATATTCCGGATTTAATTCCTGAAAAATTTTTGCGAAGCGAACTTAAATTTCCAGAACTCTCCGAAGTGGATGTGGTGCGTCATTATACTTTACTTTCTCAAAAAAATTTTGGAGTAGATCTAGGTTTTTATCCTTTAGGTTCCTGCACTATGAAATATAATCCTAAGGTTAATGAATATTTAGCCGGTCTTTCTGGATTTACCCAATTGCATCCTTACGAGCCTGCGGAATTTATTCAAGGGGCGTTAGAATTAATGTATTTACTAGAAAGTTATTTGAGCGAAATTACCGGTATGGATGCATTTACCCTTCAGCCGTCTGCCGGCGCTCATGGCGAACTCACCGCTCTTTTAATCGCTAAAGCTTATTTTGATTATAAGAAAGAAAATCGAAAAATTGTTTTAATTCCCGATTCGGCTCATGGAACCAATCCGGCTTCTGCGGTCATAGCCGGTTTTGAAGTAATTGAAGTTCCTTCCGATAAAGAAGGAGATGTAGATTTTGTTAAATTAAATTCCTTAGTTAATAACCAAACCGCTATGTTAATTTTAACCAATCCTAATACTTTAGGTTTATTTGAAAAAAATATTTTAAAAATTGCTGAAATACTGCATAGTAAAGGGGCTTTATTTTATTGCGATGGAGCAAATTTAAACGCTAATTTAGGAATAGTTAAGACGGGCGATTTGGGTTTTGATTTAATGCATTTAAATTTACATAAAACTTTTAGCGCTCCTCATGGCGGAGGAGGACCGGGATCCGGACCGGTAGGCGTAAAAAAAGAATTAGCCCCCTTCCTGCCTGTTCCAAGAATAAAATGGGAAGAAATATCCCAGCATTATATTTTAGATGAAGATTATCCAATGAGCATAGGCAAAGTAAAAGCTTTTTATGGAAATTTTTT
>JACPDS010000149.1 GCA_016183885.1 Armatimonadota bacterium | reverse complement strand
TTAATTTATTTAAAGAAATTATTCTTCAATATCATTATTTAAATGTAGTAAAAGAGGCTTTATTTGAAGAAAATAAATAAAATTTTAATTATAAGAATCGACCAAATAGGCGATTTAATTTGTTCTACCCCTTTTATAAAGGTTGTAAGAGAAAATTTCCCTGAAAGTCATATCTCAATTTTAGTAAATTCTTACACCAAAGAAATAGTCGTAGGAAATCCTGCCTTGGATGAAATCTTAATTTTTGATTCTTTTATTAATTCAAGCAAAAAAATAAAAACGGGAAAATTCGATCTTGTAATTGTTCTTTCTCCTGTTTTTAAAGCTTATCTTTTAGCTTATTTGAGCGGAGCAAAAATTAGAACAGGGATAATTTACTCTCAAAGGCTTTTTAATCAAATATTCGCTAAAATTTTTTTTACTCATCCGTTAATTTTATATATAGAAGAAACTTTAAAAAGGAAAGAGAATATACCCCATGAAGTAGAACAAATTTTATCTATAGCTAAATATTTTAATTGGAAAATAAATGCTCAAGTATGATTTTTACCCCTGGAAGAAAATGATCTTAAGTTTGTTGAAAAAATATTCTTAGAAAAAAGAATTAAGCTTCCGATAATCGGCCTTCATTTATCCAATAAATGGCTTTATAAAGATTTTAAAATAATTGATTTTAAAAATTTGATTAATAAAATCCAGAATAAATTTAAATTACCTATTGTAATTACTTATGGAGAAGCTGAAATGGAATTAGCTAAAAATTTAGAAGGTGATTTAAATTTAAAAGAAGTATTTATAATTGGCGGTCTTTTTTTAAAAACTTGGGCAAGTTTAATTAAAAAATGCGCCCTTTTTTTTACTATGGATACGGGAGCTACGCATGTAGCTTCAGCCGTTGGGATACCGGTAGTTTGTGTTTATCAAGATGAAAATTATGAAAAATGTAGAAGTCAATGGTATCCCTGGGGCGTGCCTCATCTAAATTTAAAGAGAAGCGAGTTATTAAATATAAATGAAAAATTATGGGAAGAAATTAAGCAATTAATTAAAAGTCAATAGTTATTAGTGATAGAAATATGTGAATAATTCACATATCTATAGTAATATTAAAGGAGAGAAATGTGGAACGCGCTTTAATTAATCAAGCGGTAAATTTTATTAATCAAGAAATATGGGTCTGGGGCTGGATTCATAAGATTAGAAAGTTAGGAGGAATAGTTTTTATAATTTTAAGAGATTATTCTGGATTTATCCAGGGGGTAATAGAAAATCAAACGGATTTATCGGAAGAATTATCTATAGGAACAGTCGTAAAATTAAAAGGAGAAGTAGTAAAAGAAGAAAGAGCCGTTCAAGGAATAGAATTAAAAATTAAAGAGATCAAAATACAAAGCAGGGTAGTAGAAGATTATCCTTTACAAATTAATAAAAAGAAAATTTCCGCTAATTTAGATACTTTGCTGGATTACCGCTCTGTAAGTTTACGCTATCCTCAAATTAGCGCTATTTTTAAAATTCAAGCTCAAATTGCTAAATTATTTAGAGAATATCTGATTACCCAAAATTTTACCGAGATTTTTACTCCTAAAATTGTCTGCGCCGGAGCGGAAGGCGGCTCAAATATTTTTAAAGTGGAATATTTTGATAAAACGGCTTATTTAGCTCAAAGCCCCCAATTTTACAAACAAATTATGGTAGGAGTTTTTGAAAGAGTTTTTGAAGTTGGTTCGGTTTTTCGCGCCGAACAGCACAATACCGCCCGGCATTTAAACGAATATGTAAGTTTAGATTATGAAATGGGTTTCATTGAAAATCATTTAGATATAATGAGGCTGGAAAATAATTTATTAATTTATATGCTTAAAGAATTGAAGAAGACTTCTCAAGAAGAATTTAAGTTTTTTGAGATGGAAATACCTTTTGTTCCGGAAGAAATTCCTCATTTAAAATTAAGAGAAGCTCAAAGTATTTTAGAAAAAAATTATCATAAAACTTGTTTAGGAGAACCTGACCTTGATCCGGAAGACGAAAGATTAATTTGTCAATATTCTAAAGAAAAATATAATTCAGAATTTATTTTTATTACTCATTTCCCATCAGATAAACGTCCTTTTTATACTATGGATGATTCCGAAGATCCCGGTTATACTAAAAGTTTTGATTTGCTTTTCAGGGGTTTGGAAATTACAACAGGCGGACAAAGGATAAATCGCTATGAAGATTATCTTACTAAAATGAAAAAGCTCAGGATGAATCCGGATAATTTTAATTTTTATTTAGAAGCTTTTAAATATGGAATGCCTCCTCATGGAGGATTAGCCATAGGACTGGAAAGAATTACCGCCCGTATGCTTGGATTAGCGAATATTAGAGAAGCCTCTTTATTTCCTCGAGATATTAATCGCTTGATTCCTTAAAAAAAGAAGAAATTGATATGAACGATTAATTGAAAAATTAATAACTTGCAAACACTACTGCATGAGAATTTTACAAGAAATTGGGTGCTGTTAGCTAATTTTTAAATAGTTCACTTAATTTTTAATTGATATGTGGCAAAAAACAGTTAACAAATGGCTATTTTGACGTATATTTTTTTTAGCATTGAACGTTAGAAATTTAATACAAGATGGGAAAAAATATTGAATTTAGCAGGATTTGTTTTTTTTTAAGAGAAAGCTATAATAAATAAGCGATAAGTGATAAGCGTAAAGCGTTAAGAAAATTAAATAAGTAAGTTTTAAAGAACTTATCGCTTACAGCTTAACGCTTAAAGCTAAATAAGAGGGAGGATAAAAATTTGGTTCAAGAAGAAAGTGTTAAACTGGAATATAAGTTAAAAAGCGGAGAAATTTTAGAATATAAAACTAATATTGAATCTAATAATGATTATAATGACGGTGAAAAAAATGTCCAGCAGCAATCTTTAGTTGAAATGATTATGGAGCAAAAAGCCGCAATGCTGGAACTTGATGGAACAGCTGCAATAGAAGTTACTATTAAGTCCGGTTCGGTTAAAGTTAATGGGAAAGAAGAAGCCCTTCCCAATGTAGGTCAGAAAATTTCGATGTTAATGCGTAAAAATGGAGAAATTATTAAAACCTCTGTTGATATTCCTTTCACTCAGCCGTCTTTGCCAGAACAATTAGTCAGGATAGGGGATAGATGGGAGGGAGAAAGCATAATAAATCTTCCCCAAAAACCCGAACCTTTAATTATTAAATATTATTATACCTTTAGCGGTTTTGAAAATTTTCTCGGTTATCATTGCGCGGTCATAAAAATTGATTCTCCGGAAACTAAAATAAAATTAGACGAAAATGTATTTCAAACATTAAAAGCAAACGGAGAAACCTTATTTGCCTATAAAGAAGGAAAATTAATTAAATCAGAAGTTACTACCATAGCTCATATTCAAGCTCCCAATATAGTCCTCAATACTCTTTCTAAATTAAAAATAGAGATTCTAAAGAGCGCTCCTCCATTAATTGGAATGTCTGAAGAAGCTTTTATTGCCCGCTAATAAAAGTATTTAGTATTTAGTGTTTAATAAAATTATTTTTAGATGATTTCTAAAACAGTAAAAAACAAATTAAGGGCAATTCTTGGAAAAGAAAATTTATTAGACGAAAAAGAAGATTTAATTTGTTATTCTTATGATGCCACTACTTTTCAATTTAAGCCGGAATTAGTAATTTTTCCTAAAACTCCTGAACAAATTTCTGAAATTTTAAAAATTGCAAATCAAGAAAAAATTCCCGTTGTTCCTCGAGGCGGCGGCACAGGATTAAGCGGCGGGTCGATTCCTATTTTAGGGGGAATGGCTTTAGTCTTGACAAGAATGAATAAAATCTTAGAAATTGATCAAGAAAATCTAACCGCTCTTGTAGAACCTGGAGTAATTACCGAAGAATTTAAGATAATTGTTGAGAAATTAGGACTTTTTTATCCTCCCGACCCGGCCAGTATGAAGATGTCCACTTTAGGAGGTAATGCCGCTGAATGCGCCGGAGGCCCCCATTGTTTAAAATACGGGGTTACCCGGGATTATGTTTTAGGATTAGAAGTAGTTCTGCCAACGGGAGAAATTATTAAAATCGGGAGCAAAGTAATTAAAAACGTAACTGGATATGATTTAACTAGATTAATAATCGGCTCTGAAGGTACTTTAGGAGTAATTACTAAAATTATCCTTAAACTTATTCCGCTCCCGGAAAATTTTAAAACTGCAATAGCTTCTTTTTTTACTATGGAAGACGCCGCAAAGTGCGTTTCTAAAATTATTCAAGCTAGAATTTTACCTTCCACTTTAGAATTTATGGATCATTTTTCTATTAAAGCCGTAGAAGAATATTCGCACTTGGGATTACCTCAAGAAGCTCATGCCTTACTTTTGATTGAAGTTGATGGAGAAGATACTGCCACAAAAATTCAATTAAATAAAATTAAAGAAATTTGCAAAGAAGAAAATGTTATAGAATTTAAAAGCGCTTCCACTTTTGAAGAAAGAGAAAAAATCTGGGAAGCCCGCCGCGCAGTTTCTCCGGCTTTAGGAAAAATTAGTCCGTTACGGCTAAACGAAGATGTAGTAGTGCCTAGAAATAAATTGACAGAATTAATTAAAGAAACTCAAAGCATTTCCAAACAATATAATTTGGAAATTGCTAATTTTGGACATGCCGGAGATGGAAATTTGCACCTTAATATTTTATTAAAATCAAGAACGCCTCAAGTGATGAAAAATGCAGAAGAAGCTTTGAATGCCTTATATCTTAAAGTTATACAAATGCAGGGAGCAATTTCCGGAGAACATGGAATTGGATTTTTAAAATCTAAATATTTAAGTTATGCTTTAAAAGAAGAACAAATTTTATTAATGAAAAAGATTAAAACTATTTTTGATCCAAATAATATTTTAAATCCAGGCAAAATTTTTGTTGATTAATGCTAGATTATTTATCTGAAATTAATAAATGCGTTAAATGCGGAACCTGCACCACCAGTTGTCCTATTTATAAAGAAGAATTTTTAGAACAAAGCACCGCTAGAGGAAAATTAACCCTGATTAAAGCTTTAAACGAAGAAGAAGGCGCTCTGTCCCAATGATATACCTATAAATACTATTTTAATTTCAGAGTGGGAAAAATTAGCTAAAATTAAAACTCCTATTTATAGTAAAAAAATTTTACTTGAAAAAGTCTTGCCTAATCCGGTTTTATTTAAAAGTTTAATTTTGTTTAATAAAATTTTTGGAAAATTAATTTTTAATTTTTCTTGCGAAAAAAGTCTGATGGAATTTAAACATGTAGTAAAAAAATTTTACCCCCGAAGTTTTCCTAAAATTTCTAAAACAATTTTTCGTTTTAATAGTTTTCCGCCGCTAAATAACTCAAAAAATAAGATAGGCTTTTTCACCGGATGCATGATTGATTATTTTTATCCTCAAATTGGTTTAGCTTTAGTTAATTTTTTTAAGAATAATAATTGGGAGGTAGTAATTCCAAAAGAGCAAACTTGCTGCGGACTTCCTCTTTTTTCTTTGGGAAATCCAAGTTTAGCAAAAAAATTTATTTTAAAGAATCTGGAGGTTTTCGAAAAACTTAAATTAGATTATATTGTTTTTGCCTGTCCGAGTTGTTTGGGAACGATGAAAGTTAAATTAAAAATTTTATTAAACGAAGAAGAACTTAAAAAATTTGACAATTTAATAAAAAGTTTTATTGATTTTTCTCAAATCTTTGCCTTATTTAATTTTAAATATAAAAAATTAAATAAAAGTATGCTTTATCATTTTAGCTGTCATTTAAATCGCCGGGTTAAAATTAAAGAAGAACTGAAAGGAACAATTAATTATCTTGGAGGAGAAAAAATAAAATTAGTTGAAGATCTTTGCTGTGGTTTTGGAGGAGTGTTTAATTTTGATTATTACGATCTTTCAATGAAAATCAATCATCGGCTGATAAAAGTTATTCAAGAAAATAATCCTCAAATTGTTTTAAGTTCTTGCCCTGGTTGTATATTTCAAATTGAAAGCGGTTTAAGAAAAGAAAATATTAATAATTTAAAAGTAAAACATTTAGTGGAAGCCTTATAAGGAAATTCTAAGCGCTAAATTCGAAATTCTAAATAAATTCAAATGACCGAAATTCAAAACAATATAATTTTGAAGAACAAACTTTTAAATTGAAAAAATTGAAATAAGTTTTGATATTTAAATTTTGATATTGTTTAGAATTTAGTATTTTGAATTTAAGATTTTATTTTTAAAGAGGTGTAAAATTGTCTAATCAAAATCCAATTGGCATATTTGATTCAGGAATAGGGGGATTAACAGTTCTAAAAGAAGTTGCGCAAATTCTTCCCGCAGAACAAATAATTTATTTTGCAGACAGCGCCAGGGTTCCTTATGGAGATAAAAGCAAAGAAGAAATATTGGATTTTGTTTCTCAGATTATTGATTTTTTACTTTCAAAAAATGTTAAGGCTATCGTGATGGCCTGCAATACTTCTTCAGCTTTAGCCATGCCTTTGTTTAAAGAAAAATTAAAAATTCCTATTTTAGGGATGATTCATCCCGCGGCGCGGGAGGTTTTAAAAATCACTAAAAATAAAAGAATCGGCGTTATGGCTAATCCCGTAACGGTAAAAAGCAAAGCCTATATTCAGGAAATTTCAAAATATAATCACGGCGCTTTAATTTATCAAGCAAGTTGTCCTGAATTAGTTCCTTTGATAGAACAAAATAAACTCGAAAGTTTAAAACTAAAGGAAGTTTTAAATGAATATTTAAAGCCGCTCTTAAAAGAAAATATTGACACGCTTATTTTAGCCTGTACGCATTATCCTTTAATTAAAGAAAAAGTGAAAGAGGTTGTGGGAGAGAAAATATATTTATTAGACCCGGCTTATTTTGCGGCAAAAGAATTAAAAGAAATTTTAAAGGCAAAAAAACAATTAAATTTACAAAAAAAATCTCCCGATAAATTTTTTACCACCGGAAATATAGAAGCTTTTAAACTTTTAGCGGAATATTTTCTAAATGATAAACTTAAATTTGTAAAGAAAGTGTATTTTTAAGTTTTAATTTTAGGGCTTCATTTAAAGCCGAAGCCGGATCAATTACTCCTTTTCCCTGGGCATTTTGACTAAAATTTGGCAATGCTTTAGCGGTTTTCATTAAAATTTCTCTTATATCTTTAGGTTTTAAATTAGGATTAGCCTGAATTAAAAGAGCGGTTATTCCAGCTGTGATTGGCGAAGCAAAAGAAGTTCCCGTCAAAGTAAGATAATATTTTCCTTTATGAGATAAAGCCGGTTTTGTTTTATCAAGAAATGAGTCGATAGCGTTAGTGCCGGTAATTCTAACACCGGGAGCTATTAAGTCAGGTTTGGGAATATTATCGATTAAGGTGGGCCCGATAGATGAAAATTTATAAATAGAATCATCTGTTTTTTGAATGCTATCATGGTCATCCAAAGCTCCTACAGTTAGAATAAATGGAGCGTTAGCGGGCGATCCGATACTTTTTTCTTCAGGACCGTCATTACCGGCGGCGGCTACGATAGTAATTCCTAATTTTTCCGCTTCAGCTAAAATTTTTATTATCGGATCATCTTTATAGGAAATTTTAACCGGAAAGCCAAAAGAAATATTTAAAACTTTAATATTATATTCTTTGCGATGTTTAATTACCCAATTAATCGCTTTAATTATATTAGAAGTATATCCTTTCCCTTTTTTATTAAGGACTTTTAGGCTGATTAAATCAGCCTCAGGCGCCATTCCTTTAAATTTCCCTTGAGAAATCAGCCCTCCGCCTGCCGCATCACCGGCAATATGGGTGCCATGACCGCGATCGTCATAAGGAATCTTTTTCTGATTTATAAAGTCCTTAAAACAAACGATGCGATTGCCAAAATCTAAATGCGGGTAAATTCCCGAATCTAAAAAAGCTATTCCAATTCCTTTACCGGTAAATCCAAGTTGGTGAATTTTGTTTACTCCTAAAATGTCTTTAACAGCATCTAATTTAAAAGTGCTCGAAGGCAACGGCTTTAAATAAGAATCAGGAATTTCTTGAATTTTTTCGTTTTTAAATAAAGAATAATTTTCTGCCGCCTTAGAAATAAATTGAGCATGAACTTTTGCGATAAAAGTATTTGTCAAAGGAATTTTTTGCTCAATTTTTACCTGAGGATTATTTTTATAATTTTGAATAAAATTTAAATAATCCTTATGATTTTTAGCAGTAATAATATAAGTGGAAAAATTAGATTTTATTTTCATGATACTTTAATATTTTAATAAAAAATATTTCTTTTAAACAATTGTTTCATGTTAAAATAATGTTAAAATTTATATATATTTAAAAAGGGAAAAGTAAATAAAGAAAAGAATTTAAGAGAAAATTATAATAAGGGCAGATAAGAATAAAGCGCAATCTTTAATAATGAATAAAAAAATAAAATTTTAAACACTAAATTCGAAATAAATTCAAATGATTAAAATTTAAAAAAATAAAGAGAATCTATGAGTTAGAATAATTTAAGTTTTGGTATTTGAATTTTGAAATTGTTTAGATATTAGAATTTAGAATTTCTTAATGGAGGTTTAAATGCTGAAAAAAAATATTTTTTTAGGAATATTACTCTTATTTTTTTTATTTATTCCGGCTTTTGCTTTAGATAAAAATAATCAGCCTGTGGATGTTTTAACTGTTAAAGGAGTAATTAATCCTATTTTAGCTTCTTATGTTAACCGTGGAATTGAAATTTCAGAAAAAGACGGGGCAATTTGCATTATAAAAATGGATACTCCCGGCGGCTTAGATCAATCTATGAGAATAATCATCCAAAAAATAATTAGCTCCGCTGTTCCTGTAGTAATTTATGTTTATCCTCAAGGAGGAAGGGCGGCTTCAGCCGGAGTTTATATTTTATATTCCGCTCATATAGCCGCTATGTCGCCCAGCACAAATTTGGGAGCGGCTCATCCGGTCCAGATGGGAAAAGAAGGCGCGGAGAAAAAAGACGATGTAATGACTCAAAAAATTACCAATGACGCGGCAGCTTTTATTAAAGGTTTAGCTCAAAAACACGGCCGAAATATTTCTTGGGCGGAAAAAGCTGTAAGAGAAAGCGTTTCTGTAACTGCCCCGGAAGCTAAAAAATTAAAAATTATTGAAATTATCGCCGAAGATTTAGAAGATCTTTTAAAACAAATTAAAGGCAGAGAAATTAAACTGCTTAAAGAAAAAGTAGTTTTAAAGCCTAATCTTTCAAAAATCAAAGAAATTAAAATGACTGCGGTGGAACAGTTTTTATTTACTATCACCGACCCTAATATTGCTTTTATTTTAATGATGTTAGGCGTTTATGGTTTAATTTATGAATTAGCTTCTCCCGGAGCAATCTTTCCCGGATTGGTAGGGGCAATTTGCTTAATTTTAGCTTTATATTCTTTAGGAACTCTTCCCATAAATTATGCCGGCGTGTTTTTGATAATTTTTTCCTTTATTTTATTTATTCTTGATATTAAAGCTCCTACTCATGGGGCTTTAACTATTGGAGGAATTATTTCTTTAATTTTAGGAGCGATGATGTTAATTCCCGCCGGTTATCCATATTTGCAGATTTCTAAAAGTGTAATTTTTTCCGCCGCTTTAATTTCAGGATTATTTTTTGGGATAATTATTACTATGGTGGCCCGGGGGTTAAGAAAAAAACCTGTGAGCGGAAAAGAAGAAATTATCGGCTCTATAGGCATAGCAAAAGCTAATTTAGAACCGGTTGGTTTAGTTTTTATTCTAGGAGAACTTTGGAAAGCTAAAGTTTTAAAAGGAACTATTAAAGAAGGAGAAAAAGTTAAAGTCATTAAACTTGATGGTTTAAATTTAATTGTAGAGAAATTTGAAGATGTTTAAAATAGAGTTATTATTTAAACTAAAATCATTTTTAGAAAATAATCCGTTAGTTTTGATAAGTATAATTATCGCTCTCAGCGTAATTTTTTTATTATCTTTGATTTTAACAATAAAACATCAAAAACAAAAACCTGTGAGCGGAAAAGAGGAATTAATCGGCTCTACAGGCATTGTAAGAAGCCAGCTTGATCCTGAAGGAATAATTTTTTTAAACGGGGAACTCTGGAAAGCTTATTCCAATGAGGGGGTGATTATAAAAGGGGAAAAAGTTAAAGTAGAAGATATTGACGGATTAAAACTAAAAGTTTCCCGATATAAAGCGGGTATCCAGTAATTTAATAATTTACCTTAAGGTGAATTAAAATTAAAATAAGAGCTGGAAGAAAATATAAGGAGGAATAAATGGAAGCATTATTTGGATCGTCTTTATTTATGATTATTATAGCGGTAGCAATTTTTGGACCGATGATTGTTAAAGTTGTTCAGGAATGGGAAAGAGGTTGTATTTTTCAATTAGGAAAATATAACCGCACCCGGGGACCGGGCTTAATTTTTATGCTGCCTTTTGTAGAGAAAATGATTAAAATGGATTTACGGGTAATTACTATGGAAATACCTCCCCAAGAAATTATTACTAAAGATAATGTCACCGTTAAAGTAACTGCGGTGCTTTATTTTAGGATAGTTTCTCCTGAAAACGCGGTAATTAAAGTCTTAGATTATATTAGAGCAACTTCTCAAATTTCTCAAACTACTCTTCGAAGTATTTTAGGTCAATCAGAGTTAGATGAACTCTTATCCAAACGTGAAGAAATTAACGAGAAATTACAAAAAATTATTGATGATCAAACCGAACCCTGGGGCATTAAAGTTACTGTTGTGGAAATAAAAGATGTGGAACTCCCTCAAACCATGCAAAGAGCAATGGCTAAACAGGCTGAGGCTGAAAGAGAAAAAAGAGCTAAGATTATTCATGCTGAAGGAGAATTTCAAGCCGCTCAAAGATTAGCCGATGCCGCTAAAGTTATTGCCAGCGAACCAACCACCCTGCAATTAAGATATTTACAAACTTTAACTGAAATTGCCGTAGAAAAAAGTTCAACAATCTTATTCCCTGTCCCAATTGATACTCTTAAGCCATTTTTAGATATTATAAAGAAAAATGAATAAAATTTAAGCTGGTGTATATTTTTACTTTTAAAATAATGAAGCGGGAGAATATAATGAATTAAAATTATCTTTAAAATTTAATTTAGGCTTTAAAAGTAAAAAATGGAGGAATTAAAAACCAATGCAAGTTTATATTGATGGTAAATATTATCCTCAAGAAGAAGCCAAAATTTCTGTATGGGACCATGGTTATTTATATGGAGACGGGATATTTGAGGGAATAAGAGCTTATAATGGAAGAATTTTTAGACTTGATCAGCATATTGATCGCTTATATGATTCCGCAAAATCTATTTTATTAAAAATTCCTCTTGCCAAAGCGGAAATGATCGAAGCGGTCTTGGAAACTTGCAGAAAAAACAATATTTCCGATGGCTATGTGCGCTTGGTAATTTCTAGAGGAATAGGAGATTTGGGATTAGACCCTAGGAAATGTCTTAAATCTACTATAGTTATTATTGCCGATAAAATTAATCTTTATTCTGAAGAAAAATATCAGAATGGATTAAAAGTGATTATTGCCGCCACTAGAAAAAATTTCCCCGAAGCTTTAAATCCAAGAATAAAATCTTTAAATTATTTAAATAATATTTTAGCTAAAATTGAAGGCATTCAAGCCGGAGCGGAAGAAGTGGTTTTAATTAATACTAACGGCTTTGTTACCGAATGTTCCGCTGAAAATATATTTATTTATAAAAAAGGAATTCTTTCTACTCCTCGAGGTTCAGTAGGAATTTTAGAAGGAATTACCAGAGATACTGTATTAGAAATTGCCCAAAATTTAGGAATTAAAGTTGAAGAATCATTACTTACTTCCCATGATCTTTTTGTGGCAGAAGAATTTTTTTTAACAGGAACGGCTGCGGAAATTATACCTGTAGTGGAAATTAACGGGAGAATAATTGGAGAAGGGAAACCGGGGAAATTAACTTTAAGATTATTAGAAGAATTTAGAAAAATAACTAAAATAGAAGGCTCGCCCATTTATCAAAAAGAGGCTTTAAAAGAAAAAAAGCATTTGATTGCCTAACTTATATTAAGATAACCTAAAGGGTAGGGGTTTAATTTATTGAACCCGCTTAAGCCAGCAAGGTTAATAAAACGGGGGCTGCCCAAAAGAGGGGTAGCCGCTCCGATGTCGCATCGGAGCGTAAATATACTATATATAGCGCCCCGAAGTTACATCGGGGCGGCTACCATATCATATATAGCATATAAATATTTTAAATTTGACTTTTCGGACGACAGCCCCCCCTAGATTGCTCTCTTAGTATGATAGGGGCTTTTTAACTTATTGTCCTTTTTATAATAAGTATGACTAAATGGAGGCATTGATTTTATTACCAATATATGCTACCATATAAGTGCGTAAAGGAGGTTATGCTATATGCCTAAAATATCGATATCAATGCCAGAAGAAGTGATTGAATTTTTAGATAAACAGGGAAAGAATCGAAGTAAAGCCATTGTTACAATACTTCAAGAATACAGAAAAAGAAAAGAGCAAGAACATTTAGCAAAGGCTTATGAAGAGTATTATAAATTCTGCAAAGAAGATGATAAGGAATGGTGGAATGAATATGAATCGTCCTCTTTGAAAGATGTTGCAAGGAGTTATAAGAAGAAGTGAACTACCCGAAACGCGGTGAAATATGGTTGACAGAATTTGATCCTTCCATGGGAACTGAAATCAGAAAAACGAGGCCGGCATTAATCGTCTCAAATGATATTGCAAATAGTAAAGGTTCAAAGGTAACAGTTGTGCCTCTAACAGGCAACATAAAAAGAATACCTATTGTCGTAATAGTTGAACCCGATAAAAATAACTGTCTTGACAGGCAAAGCTTAGTAAGGATTCCCGATATATGTACATTTGATAAGGTGAGGCTGAAAAATAAAATTGGAACTTTCAAAACGGAATATATGAAAGAGGTTGATATGAAATTAAAAATTCATCTGGCTTTAATTTGAAATATATCTGTAATTTGTATTAAGGGGAGAGTTGTATTAGTTTGCATTCGGGGTGTGGCTCAGTTTGGTAGAGCGCCTGGTTCGGGACCAGGAGGCCGGCGGTTCAAATCCGCCCACTCCGACCATTATATAGCGCGAGCCGATGTTGCATCGACTAGGTCGGAGGTTCTCCCGACGATAGTCGGGATCCCGAAACATAATAGCAATAAGATTGGCATCGGGAAAATCCTCTCGCCCCGACCAATTGGAGATAATAAGTTATATGACAAAAAATCATAAGGAGATTTTTCTCTGTCCTATTTGCCAAAAGCAAAAGCGTTCAGGCGAGATCATGCATGGAGAAGTGGTTCATGGTCCAGTTGCCGAAATAATTCAAAGAGAACATCCTGATTGGACGGCGGATAATTTTATATGTATTTCCTGTCTTAATCAATTCAGGGCGAAATATGTTCAAGATGTTCTTGAAGTTGAAAAAGGCGAACTTTCAGCATTAGATTTTGAGGTAATCGAAAGCTTAAAAAAGCAAGAATTGCTTTCCAAAAACGTTGATCTTGAATTTGAATACAAACTAACATTTGGAGAAAGGATCGCTGACAAAGTTGCTGATTTCGGCGGAAGTTGGAAATTTATTATTATCTTCGGCATTATTCTCACGCTGTGGATTATTATCAATTCTATTATATTAATCTGGAAGCCGTTTGATCCATATCCATTCATCCTGCTAAATTTAGTCCTCTCCTGTATTGCCGCTATGCAAGCCCCTGTGATTATGATGAGCCAGAATCGACAAGAAGCGAAAGATCGCTTGAGGGCTGAACATGATTATCGGATAAATCTTAAAGCAGAATTAGAAATTCGCCATCTTCATCAAAAAATAGACCATCTTCTTACACATCAATGGCAAAGTTTACTTGAAATTCAACGAATTCAGATAGATTTAATGGAGGAGATTAACCGACAGCCTCCACGAAAGCATAACGGCTAACAATAACAGAAAGATTCAGACGGGTTAAGTATTTGTCAGCGATGTTTTAAAATAGGTTTGCATTGCGCTTAATTAATAAGCGTTGCCATTCAAGATTTTTTTAGGATAAAAAATATTAAGAAAAGTTAATTAGGAGAAAATAAATTAGAAATTTTTATTGGATTAATTTTTACAAGTAATTTTATTTAAGAGGAATTAATAAAAATTTGGGCAAATATTAAAAGTCAAATGCTAAAAAGAATTTTTGCGATCTTAGTTTTTTTATTTTTCTCTATCAATTATAGCTGGGCTTATAATTGGCAGATTAATGATTTTGATGTTCAAGTTGATGTTCAGCCAGATAGGACAGTTGAAGTTACCGAGAAGATACTGGCTAATTTTGAAGTGGAAAAACATGGAATTATCAGATTTATTCCTATTTCCAGAGGATTTAATCTCTTAGGAAACGGTGATTTAGGTTTTGAACTTTTAAGCGTTACTGATTCTAGTGGAAGAGATTTAGAATATAAGAAAAATTATCGCGGTAATTATATTTTTTTAAAAATCGGGAATCCTAATAAAGTTATTCTGGGCAATTATACTTATATAATAAAATACAAAATACGCAGTGTAATTAAAACTTTTCAGGAATCCGATGAATTATATTGGAATATCACCGGCAATGATTGGGATGCTCCGATTAATAAGGCTAAAGCCATTTTTAAATTACCCAAAGATGCTCCGCTTAATTCTATGCAGATAAAAGGTTTTGTAGGAGCTTACGGATCAACGAGCGAAAAGTGTATAGCTAAAATTTTAGATGCGCGCACTTTTTATTTTGAAGCCGTTAATTTAAATTCACGCGAAGGACTTAGCGGAGCAGTTCGCTTTCCAACGGGAATTATCCAAAAAGAAAATCCTTTCTTAAATATAATTTATTTTTTATTAAATAATTGGTTTATTTTTATTCCTTTTATAACCTTTATATTTTTGTTTTATAAATGGTTTACTTACGGAAGAGATCCTAAAAAAAGAGGAACAATTATACCAATGTATGAACCGCCTAAAATTGATAATAGAAATTGGCTTTCTCCGACCGAAGTGGGAATTTTAATTGATGAAAAATTAGATCCTCGGGATATTTCAGCCGCCGTAATTAATTTAGCCGTTAAGGGGTTTTTAAAGATAAAAGAAATTGACTTTTATCTAAATAAAGGTTATGAATTTATAAAATTAAAAGAGATTGAAGATAGTCCATTAATTACTGAATTTGAAAAAGAAATTTTTAAGAAAATTTTTGGAACCAAAGAAAAAGTTTTATTATCCAGTTTAAAATATAATTTTGCTGAAGATTTAGCTAAGCTAAAAAATAAAGCTTATGAGAATATGGTGAAAAATAATCTTTTCCAAACTAATCCAGAAAAAATAAGAGCAAATTATAAAATAATCGGAATTTTTATATTATTCTGCAGCTTTTTTTTATTTCCCTTAAGTTATTTATTTTTTCTAACTTTAATTATTTCAGGAATAGAGTTTATTATCGCCAGTCCTTTTATGCCCAAAAAGACTTCAAAAGGGGTTAAAGCATTAGAAGAAATTTTAGGTTTTGAAGAATATATTAAGAAAGCTGAAAAATATCATATCGAATGGGAAGTTAAAGAAAATATTTTTGAAAAATATCTGCCTTATGCCATGGTTTTAAAATTAGAAAGAGAATGGGCTAAACGTTTTGAAAATATCTATAAAGAATCGCCTTCCTGGTATGAAGGGAGTAGTATCGGTTCTTTTAATACTTATAATTTTACAAATACTCTTTCTCAATCCTCTGCTTTGATGGCGGAAACTTTTGCGGCTACCTATAGAACAAGCGGCTCTTCAGGAAGCGGATTTTCAAGCGGGGGTGGATTTTCCGGCGGCGGCTCCGGAGGCGGGGGAGGAAGTTCATGGTAAAATTTTCTGCTAAATTTTAAAGGAATTTTTATTTTTATGAATAATCTATAGGCTTACATTTAAGTTAAAAATAATCAATAAACAGGATTTTAACTTTTAGAAATTAAATTATAAAAGGAAAAACTTGATAAATTAAGTAATAAAAGATAAAATATTATAAAGCTAAAGCATAAAATTTAAGAGCGGATATTTTAATATAAAATAACATAAATAAATTTAAGGTTCTGTGAATTACTCACATAATCCAATATTTAATGATTAGGAGGAAAAAAATGAAAAGTACTTTAGAATGCAAAGAAAATTATGATGTAAAAAATCTTAATTTAGCCGAGGAAGGAGAACTTAAAATTGAATGGGCGGAAAAGCAAATGCCTGTCTTAAAAGTAATTCAAGACCGCTTTTCTAAAGAAAAACCTTTTAAAGGAATTAAAATTTCTGCTTGTCTGCATGTTACAGCTGAAACCGCTAATTTGATGAAAACTTTAAAATTAGGAGGGGCGCAAGTGTGTCTTTGCGCTTCTAATCCTCTCAGCACTCAAGATGATGTAGCCGCGGCTTTAGTTAAATTTCATAAGATTCCTGTTTTTGCCATGAAAGGCGAGGACAATGTAAGCTATTATAATCATATAAATATGGCTTTAGAACATTCTCCTCAAATTACCCTGGATGACGGCGCAGATTTAGTTTCTACTATTCATACTAAAAGAAAGGATTTATTGGAAAATATTTTAGGAGGCACAGAAGAGACTACCACCGGTGTAATTAGACTAAGAAGTATGGAAAAAAACCAAGCTTTAAAATATCCTATTATCGCAGTTAATGACGCTAAAACCAAACATCTTTTTGACAATCGTTATGGAACAGGACAAAGCACTATTGATGGAATTTTAAGAGCCACCAATATTCTTTTAGCCGGTAAGAGCTTTGTAGTAGTTGGCTATGGATGGTGCGGCAGAGGTATAGCGATGAGGGCTCGCGGAATGGGAGCCAGAGTAATTGTGGTAGAAGTGGATTATTTAAAAGCTCTGGAAGCTTTTATGGATGGTTATGAAGTATATAATATAAAAGAAGCCGCTAAATTAGGAGATATTTTTGTTACCGCTACAGGAAATATTAACTGTATTCGCAAAGAACATGTAAAATCGATGAAAGATGGAGTTATTCTTTGTAATTCAGGACACTTTAATGTGGAAATTGATTTAGCGGAGATTGAAAAAATTACCGCTAAAAAGAGAAAACTCAGGGAATATGTGGAAGAATATTTGTTTTCCGACGGGAAAAAAATTTATATTTTAGGAGAAGGCCGATTAATTAATTTAGCTTCCGCGGAAGGACATCCTGCATTAGTAATGGATATGAGTTTTGCTAATCAAGCTTTAGCGGTTAAATATATTTTAGACTTTCATAAACAATTAGAGAATAAAGTTTATAAAGTTACCGATAGTATTGATAAAGAAATTGCTAAATTAAAACTTCATACTCTTGGCATAGAAATTGATAAGTTAACTAAAGAGCAGGAAGACTATCTTTCTTCATGGGAAATGGGAACATAGAAATAAAAAGCGCTTAAGCAAACAAGCCTTAAATAAAATAAAAAATTTAAATATTTGACGTCTGCAGCTTAACGGCTGTCTAAAGTTAATAAAATTATGGAGGTGGAAAATGAATAAAGAAAGGCATTTATTTACTTCGGAGTCAGTTACAGAAGGACATCCCGATAAAATTTGCGATCAAATTTCCGATGCTGTTTTAGATGCTATTTTAGAAAAAGATCCTTGCGGGAGAGTAGCTTGTGAAGCTTTTATACATACCGGCTGCGTTCATATCGGAGGACAAATTTCTACTGAATGTTATATAGATATCAATAAAATTGTCCGCCAGGTTTTAGCTGATATTGGTTATGTAAGAGCAAAATATGGTTTTGATGCGGAGACTTGCGGAGTTTTAGTTTCTATTGACGAACAATCTTCGGATATTGCTTTAGGCGTAGATAAATCTCTGGAATCTAAAAAGGGAGAAATGGTCACTAAAAATGGAATCGAAAATTTAGGCGCCGGCGATCAAGGAATGATGTTTGGTTATGCCTGCAAAGAAACTTCCGAACTGATGCCCTTGCCGATTACTCTGGCTCATGAATTAGCTAAAATGCTTGCCGCTCTTAGAAAAAATAACAATATTCATTATTTGCGTCCTGACGGGAAAACACAAGTAACTGTGGAATATGAAAATGGAAAACCCGTTAGAATAGAAAATATTGTAGTTTCAACTCAACACAGTCCGGATATTCCATTAGAGGTTATACGCACCGATATTATTGAAATGCTTATAAAATTAGTGGTTCCTAAAGACTTAATGGATAAAAATACTAAAATTTATGTTAATCCCACCGGCAGATTTGTAATCGGAGGCCCTCAAGGAGATACCGGTTTAACAGGAAGAAAAATTATTGTGGATACATACGGCGGCATGGCTCGCCACGGAGGGGGTTGTTTCTCGGGAAAAGATCCTACTAAAGTAGATCGTTCCGCCGCTTATGCGGCCAGGTATGTTGCAAAAAATATAATAGCGGCAGATTTAGCTGAAAAGTGTGAAGTAGCTTTAGCTTATGCTATTGGAGTGGCTAAGCCACTTTCTATTAATATAGAAACTTTCGGGACTGAAAAAATTTCCCATCCCGAAATTACCAGATTAATTAGAGAACATTTTGACTTGCGTCCGGGCGCTATTATTAGGGATCTTAATTTACAGCGTCCTATTTATCGTCAAATTTCTTGTTACGGACATTTTGGGAGACCCGAACTGGAACTTACTTGGGAAAAAATTGATAAAATTAATATTTTGCGAAAATCGGCCGGTTTAAAAGAAATAAGCAATAACCATAATCCAGAAAATAAACATGAGGGTAAAAAACATTTAGTTGACGCAGTAAATCTTGGAAAAAAATAAATCTTGTTTGGAATATATTCTTAACAGCCTGACAAGATTTTAAAAATGTTTTATTGTTGCAGGTTCTTAAGATTATTTTATGGATTAATATTTTTTATTTTCCTTTGCAATCTTTCTTTTTGTAATCCGCTTTTTCCCTTAATTAACCAAGAGAAAGAAATTTCAAATAATATTTTAATTTTTAGTCCTCATCCCGATGATGAAACTCTTGGATGCGGCGGATTAATTATAAATAAAATAAAAAATGCCCGTGAAGTTTTAGTAATTTTTATCACTAATGGCGATGCTTATACTTTTTCCGCAGAAAGAGAATTTAAAAGTTTATTTCTTAAAAATTATCAGTTTATAGAATATGGCGCTCTTAGACAAAAAGAAGCCCAAGGAGCTTTAAAAATTTTAAAGCTGAAGCGCTCTCCTATATTTTTAAGTTTTCCCGATCGAGGATTAAAAAAAATCTGGGAGGATTTTTGGGAAAAACCTTATAATTCCCAATATACTAAAACTAATTTTTCGCCTTATCCCCAGAGTTTTCAAAAAGAAGTAAATTATACCGGGGTTAATTTATTTAATAATATTGAGAAAATTTTAAAAACATATCAACCCGATGAAATATATCTTCCCGATCCTTACGACCAACATCCCGATCATCGAGCCGCTTTCTGTTTTGTTAATTTAGTCTTGGAAAAACTTAAATTAAATAATCTGCTTAAAAATACTAAAATTTTTGTATATCCTATCCATCATTCTAACTGGCCTAAAACGGAAAAAGGAGAATTAAAAACAGAACTTATTCTGCCCGATGAATTTTATTATTTAAATCTAAAATGGCTGGCTTATCCTTTAAATTCAAGAGAAATAGATTTAAAATATCAAGCTTTATTAAATTATAAAAGCCAGCTTATTACCATGAAAAAATTTCTGTTTTCTTTTATGAAAACCAATGAACTTTTTGGCATAGTTCCTGAATATAAAGTAGAAGAAGTTAATGAAAAAACTATATTTATTGACGGCAAAAAAGAAGATTGGATAAACATTCCGCCGTATTTATTTAATCTAGATAAAATTTATTCTTTTTCCAATATTTATGTCATTCGGGATTCTAAAGCGCTTTATTTTAGATTTGATCCTAATAAAAGAATTTTTAATTTCCAAATGAATTTAAGAGGTATAAATAAAAAAGGAGAATCAAAATTTATTAGAATAAATTTTAAATCTAAAAATATTGTTTTTAAAGATATTATAGAAATAAAAATTCCATTAGAAAATTTAAATCATCCTCAAATGATTATTTTTAATTTCACTTTGCGAAAATTTTTATTTAAAGAAGAAGAAAGCGGCTATAATATATTAGAATTTTAAAATGTTAAAAAAAAATGCTTATCTTTTTTTAATTATCGATCTTCTAAAGCATTTCGGCTTTTCAGGTTATTTAGTGGGAGGGAGTATTCGGGATTTAATTTTAAAAAGAAAGTTTCATGATTTTGATTTGGTAATTGACGGAAACTTAGAAAAATTTGCGCGAGAATTTGCCAGAAGAGTTAAAGGCAGAATGGTTATTTTAAATGAAAAATTTAAACTTATTCGAGTAATTGTAAAAGAATATAATTTTGATTTTTCTCCTCTTTCCGTCAGGATAGAAAAAGATTTAAAAAAACGCGATTTTACTATTAATGCTCTAGCTTTAAATCTGCTTAATAATAAAATTATCGATCCTTTTTCAGGAAAAGAGGCTTTAAACAAAAAAATAATCTCTCTTATAAGTGAAAAAAATTTAACCGAAGATCCTTTAAGAATTTTAAGAGCTTTTAGATTTAAGGCTGCCTTGAATTTTAAATTAGAAGAAAAAACTTTAAAAGCGCTAAAAAAACACGCTCCGGGTCTAAAAACAATTTCTCCGGAGCGCATCCGCGACGAATTATTTAAAATTTTATATTTTAAAAAAAGCTTTTCTATTTTAAAATTAATGCAGAATTTAAATATTTTAAATAGATTATTTAACTTTAAAATTTCTTTATTAAAATTAAAAAATTTGGAAAATCTTTATGAAGTTAGTTTAAAAACTAAAGAAAGAGTAAAAATAAAAGAATATTTTAACCAAATTTTATCAGATAATCGAAAGCGTTTTACTTTATTAAAATTAGCCTCTTTGTTTTCTCCGGAAAATTCTTTTTTACTTAAAAATTATAAATTAAGCAATAAAGAATTAAATTATTTAAACTTAGCGATAAAATATAATGACATTATGACTTTAGAAAATTTAATGGAAAATTTCTTAGAAATTAAAAACCACTCTTTAGATGTTTTATTCCTGTCTCAGGCGGGTATTTCTTCCGGAGATTATAAAAATTTTTTAAAAATACTCGCATCTTATTTTAAAGTTAATTGGTCGTTTAAGCCTCTCTTAAACGGAGATGACTTAAAACAATTAGGTTTTACTCCCGGCCCTGATTTTAAAAGAATTTTAAGGAGATTATCTTTTCTTCAACTTAAAGGAAAAATTAAAACTAAACCCGAAGCAATAAATTTCACAAAAAAAATAAAATAATCTTACATCTCCGGCAGCATGAATATAAAAATTCAAGAGAAGAAAAAAATATCTTATCTTTAAATTAAATGATAGAAAATTTAAAAAAAATCGGACGTTATAAAATAATTAAAGAATTAGGAAGAGGAGGAATGGGGGTTGTTTATCAGGGTGAAGACCCTGTTTTAGAGCGTTTAGTCGCAATTAAACTTCTTCCTCCCATAAAAGCTTCGCAGAAATCTCTTATTCAGCGCTTTTTGCGGGAAGCCAGGCTGTCTGCCCGTTTAGATCATCCTAATATTATTAAGGTTTATGATTTAGGCAAAGTAGATGAAACCTTTTATATTGTTATGGAATATATAGTAGGGAATTCTCTTAAAGAATTAATTGAAGGAGAAAAACTTGATCTTAAAACTTCTATAAATATTTTTATCCAGATTTGCGAAGCTTTAAAATATGCCCACGAACAAAAAATTGTCCATCGGGATTTAAAACCCGAAAATATCATGGTTACATCTGATTTTAAAGTAAAGGTTATGGATTTCGGATTGGCTTGTCTGGAAGATCGGCATTCTTTAACAGAATTAGGAGCGGTAATAGGAACAATTGCTTATTTTTCTCCGGAACAAGCTAAGGGTGAAAAAATTGACCATCGGACTGATATTTATTCTTTAGGAATTATTTTATTTGAAATTTTAACCAAAAATCTTCCTTTTGAAGCGCAGAATCCTTCGGAAATGATTCAAAAACATTTAACCAGCCCGGTGCCGAGTATTTTTAAGTATAATCCAAATCTTCCTTTAGTTTACGATAAAGTTGTTAAAAAAGCTATGAGTAAAAGTCCTGAAAATCGTTATCAAACCGCGGATGAAATTGTTAAGGACTTAAAAGAAATTGAAAAATCAGAAGCTTTAAGCAAAAGTAAAATAGAACAGCCTAAAACCGATTTAAACTCAAATATCACTCAGATTATTGAAGAAAAAGAAAAATATCAAAAAATTATCGAGCGTATAAAAAAAGATGAAAGTTTGATGCAAAAAATAGAAGAAGAAGAAGCGGGGATCCCTTCTTCATGGATTGTTTGTCCTTACTGCCAATATGCCAACTCTCCTAAGAGTCAATATTGTCAAGACTGCGGAAAATCTTTATTAAAAGATTTTATAAAAGATAACGATGCTGAATTTTATTATAAAAACGGATTAAAATATTTTGAAGAAGGTAATTACAAAAAAGCCGAGGAAGAATTTAAAAACTCTTTAGAAAAAGATTCGAATTATTTTTTAAGCTGTCTTTATTTAGGGAAAATTTATCTTGAACAAAACCTTTTTAATGAGTCGGAAATTAATTTAAAAAAAGCTCAAAATATAAATCCCGATTATATAGAAACTTATATAACTTTAGCTTTACTTTATCAACAGAGCAATCAAAAAGAAAAAGCGCTCAAAGAATATTTAAAAGCTCTGAATATTAATCCCAATGATGAAGATATTATAATCCGCATAGCTTTATTGTATTTTCAGCAAGGGAATTTAGATTTGGCGCTGGAAGAATATAAAAAAGTTTTAAACCTTAATTATAAAAATCAAGAAGCTCATCTTCAACTAGCTTATATTTATTCTTATTTAGGAAAAACCAAGGAGGCTATTTCAGAATTTGAAAAAGTTTTAGAATTAAATCCTAATTCCGAACAAGCTTTGCAATATTTAGGAAATTTATATATAAAAACAGGAAAGTGGTCTTCCGCGGAAAAAAATTTGCGCTTGGCTTTAAGTATTAACCCGGTTAATCCCAATATTTACGCTCATCTGGGAGAATTATATTTAAAACAAAATAGAATAGATCAGGCTTTAGGCGAATTAAATAAAGCTCTTAATTTAGACCCGGGAAACTTTGAAGCCAGACAAAAATTGGCCAATTACTACCTGAAAGAAAAAGAAATTGAGAAAGCTGTTTTAGAATTAGAAGTAATCAATAAATATCATCCTCAAGACGCTCGGGTTACCCAGCAGCTGGGGGAATTATATTTAAGTCAAAATAAATTAGATCAAGCTTTAAATTATTTTGAAAAGACCGTTAATTTAAATCCTCAAAATGCCGAACTGCATAATAAGTTAGGAATGATTTATTTTAAAAAAGAATACAAAGATTTATCTTATCAGGAATATAAAAAAGCTGTTGAATTAAAACCCTATAATCCTTCTTATCATGAAGATTTAGGAATGTATTATTATTGGCATAATAGAAAAGATTTAGCTTTAGGCGAATTAAAAAAAGCCGTGACTTTGGATAGTCAAAATATAGATTACTATAAGGTTTTAGGAGTGCTTTACGAGGATGAAGGAAAATTGGAGGAAGCTGTTAAGTTTCTTAAAAGAGCCCTTAATTTAAATCCAAAGGATTATTTAGTTTATGGATTTTTAGGAAGAATTTATTTAAAACAAGGTTTAATCAACTTAGCTATTTTAGAATATCAAAAAGCCCTGGCGCTTAACCCTAAATCGCATATTATTCATATTTATTTAGCCAAAGCTTATCAAAAATCAAATCAAATAGATTCAGCGATTGATTATTTTCGAAAAGCTATTGAATTAACCCCTGAAAGCGCTCAGGAACATCAGGCTATAATAAGAACTTATCTGAATTTAGGAAAAAGTTATTTAGATTCTAAAAATTATAAATTAGCTATAGAAATTTTAAAAACCGCTTCCAGCTTTTTGCCCAATGACGCGGCGGTTTATTATTATTTAGGTTTAGCTTATTTTAATGAAGAGCAGTTTAATTTATCTATCGAAGTTTTAGAAAAAGCTTTAAAATTAGAACCTAAAAATTATAAAATAATCGCTCTTTTAGCAAAAGCTTATAATTTAAATAATAATAAACATAAAGCTTTAGAATTTTTTGAAAAAGCCGTTAAATTAGCCCCTTTTGAAGAAGAAAATTATAAAGAATTAATTCCAATCTTGATAGAAAATAAAAAATATGATTTAGGGCTTAAAATGTGCGAAAAATTTTTGGAAATTATGCCTCAGGAAAAAGATTATTATCATTATTTGCGGGGAAAAATTTTTTTAAATTCAGGTAAGTTTGATTTAGCTAAAGATGAACTGCAAAAATCTATCAAACTAAATAATAAAAATTGGAATTATTTTTACGATTTAGCTTATCTGTTTGAGAAACTAAACCAAAAAGAAGAAGCTGAAAATTATTATAAAAAAGCTTTAAACATAGCTCCTTCCTCGAAGTTAAATTTAATTCAAGGAAAATTAAAATAAATTCAAATGAAATTCGCTGAAATTATAGTAGAAAATTACATAAAAGCTCCTGATAAAACTTTTATTTATCATATCCCGGAAAATTTAGAAGATAAAGTTAAATTAGGAACGGTTGTCTTGGTTCCATTTAGGAATCTTAACGTTTTGGGATATGTGGTTGGTTTTAGCGAGAAAGTGGATTTTGAGACTAAAGAAATTATTAAACTCATTCCTCAAAATTCAGATTATTTGCCCGAATTAATAAATTTAATCCAATATTTAAGCAAATATTACGGAGTTAATTTAAGAGATGCTTTTAATTGTGTTTTACCCGGAGCCATAAGAGATTTTTTTAAAAAGAAAAAAGAAAGTTTAAATAAAGAAATTAAAAAAGAAATATATCCGGCTACTTTTAATTTAAAACTTAATCATCATCAGGAAGAAGCTTTAAAATTAATCACTCAAACTTTCTTTTCGGATAAAAAAGAGGTTTTTTTATTGCACGGCGTTACCGGAAGCGGAAAAACAGAAGTTTATCTTCAAATACTTGATTTATGTTTAAAAGAAAATAAAGAAGCCATAGTCCTGGTTCCCGAAATCGCTCTTACTCCTCAGGCTGTTGAACGTTATAAAGGGAGATTTGGCGATATTGCAGTTTTACATTCAAGAATGTCTGACAATATGCGGGCATTAGAATGGCAGAGGATTAATCAAAAAAAAGTGCATATAGCTTTGGGAACAAGATCGGCGGTTTTTGCGCCTTTTGCCAACTTAGGCTTAATCATTATTGACGAAGAGCAGGACGGCAGTTATAAACAAGAAAATTTTTTAAGATATCATGCAAGAACAGTGGCGATTAAAAGGGCTCATTATCATAACGCTTTAGTGGTTTTAGGAAGCGCCACTCCATCAATAGAAAGCTATTATTCAACAATGCAGAAAAAATATCATTATTATTTTCTGCCTCATCGAATTGATAATTATCCTTTAGCGGAAGTGGAAATAGTTAGTTTATCCTGCGAAGAAAAAACAATTTTTAGCGAAAAATTATTAAAAGAAATTGAAAATACTTTAAATCAAAATAAACAAGTTATTTTATTTTTAAACCGCCGCGGTTACCATAATTATATCCTTTGCAGGAGCTGCGGATATGTTTTTCGCTGTCTGCGCTGCAATATTTCTTTAACTTATCATGCCGATTTAAGAAAATTATGCTGTCATTACTGCTTTTATCAAAAAAATTTGCCCGATCTTTGTCCCAAATGCGGAGGCTTTAAATTTAAATACGGCGGCTTTGGCATTCAAAAGGCGGAAGAAGAATTAAAAAAATATTTTTCTAAAGTAAAAATTTTAAGAATGGATCGCGATACTACTGTAAAAAAGGGTTCGCATAACGAAATTTTAAGCCAATTTGCCAAAGGAGAAGCTAAAATTCTTATTGGCACGCAGATGATTGCCAAAGGTTTGGATTTTCCTTATATAGGTTTAGTGGGAGTTATTCTGGCGGACACGATTTTAAATCTTCCTGATTTTAGAGCCCAGGAGCGGACTTTTCAATTGCTTGCCCAGGTTGCCGGGAGAGCCGGGAGAAGAACGGCAGGAAAAGTAATTATTCAAACTTATGTCCCAGAACATTCTTGTATTATTAATGCTTCTTTACAGGATTATCAAAAATTTTATCATGAAGAAATTAAAATAAGAGAAGAAACTAATTTTCCTCCTTTTGCGCAATTAGTTAATTTTATTTTAAGTTCCAAAGATTGCGAATTAGTGAAACAAGAAAGTGAAAATTTAATAAATTTTTTAAAAGAAAATTTAAAAGAATTTAAATTTTCAGGCCCTGCTCCCTGTATTTTCGGCAAAATAAATAATTTTTATCGCTGGCATTTTATTTTACGCAGTAATAATTTAAAAAATGATATGGAAATTTTTAAAAATTGTTTAGATAAATATAAATTCCATAAAGAGATAAAATTTCATTTAGATGTAGATCCATATTCTTTATTATAGATAAAATTAAAAATAATGCAGGGGAGAGGTCCAAAAAATCCTTATATCTTACTTAATTTATTGCCCCGCTGCAAGCGGGGTAGGATTGTAGTCCCGATGGTTGAAGGCTGTTTGCTAAGCGCGAACCTTTTGCGGCATCGGGACGCCCTCTCTCCTTCGTTTACCCCGATCGAAGCATCGGGGTGGGAGAGGGTAAGGGTGAG
>JACPDS010000137.1:1248-9854 GCA_016183885.1 Armatimonadota bacterium | reverse complement strand
TCATAACCTTTGGGAACAAAAGGAATAATAATATTTTTTTTTCTATAAAAAGCCTTGTTATAACGCTCTGCCAAAGCTTTTCGAACTTTTAGTATTTTAGGCAATTTTTTCATCTGTTCTACCCCAACTGCTGCTTGAAGGTCTGTCATTCTAAAATTAAATCCGATAATACTTGTTAAATCTTCATCTGTCCAGTCCGGAGCGGCTGCATTTTCACCGTGATTTCTGATAAGGCGGCATTTCTTAGCAAGTTCAGGATTATTTGTTATAATCATTCCTCCTTCACCGGTCATAATATTCTTGGTTTCCTGAAAACTGAATACTCCGGCAACTCCCATTGTCCCTGTCAATCTTCCCTTATATTTAACGCCTATAGACTGAGCGCAATCTTCTATTACCGGGAGATTATATTTTTCAGCTATTTTAAGAATCTTATCCATATCCACAGCATTCCCTAAAAGATGAACTACTATAATAGCCGCAGTCGCAGAGCTGATTCTCCTCTCCAAATCATCAGGTGAAATGCAATATGTTCTTGGATCAACATCGACGAATACTGGAACACAGTTGAAAGGCAAACAACTTAAAGCAGTAGCAGAAAAAGATATGCTAGGGACTAGAATTTCTGAACCTACCTCAATATTTAAAGCTCCCAATACTGCTGATAAGCCAGAAGTAGCTGAATTTACCGCAACAGCATAATCAACACTATGATATTCGGCAAAATCTTTTTCAAACCGCCGTACATTTTCCCCGCCGAGCGGATTCCAATAAGTTAGCCCATAATCAAAAGCATCCTTGCTTTTAAGCTTTAATATCATTTCTATATCACTGCGGGCAGCTCCCACATAAGAAGAAAAACAATTATTTTTAACTGTTTTAATAATTAAATTTAATTCTTTATCATCTATAAAAAATGGTTTAGGGAAAGGTTCTTTCCTAAGAGGTTCTCCTCCTAGAATAGCCAATTTTTCACGCATAATATCCTCCACTAAACAGATAACCTATCAAATTCAGGCAGATAAAATTTTAATATTCAAATCTTGCTTATCAAGATAAATTTTATCCTTTTTATAGTAGGATTCAAGGAGAGCCGAGGTAATAGCCAAAGCCTTTCTTCCGTCAAGGCCGCCGCATCTAAGTTTTTCTTTGCCCTCCATAGCATTAAGCATATTTTCTAATACGGCTTCCATGCGGGGACCTTCTTCTAATTCATAACTTTGTTCTAAAAATAATTCACTATAATTGCTAAATCTAAAACTTGATCTAACTTTATAATAATTAACTTGAGAACTCATATGCTCTAAGATTATTTTTCCCTTTGTTCCAAATAAATGTATTTCCTCGGCAGTATAAAATTGGCGTGAAACCGCATTTAACTGACAAGGTATATCTTTTTGAAATAAAATAAAACCTGATAGATTCATATCGCCGCTTTCAAAATTTTCATTATTATATTCAAAATTAACATAAATAGGTGAAAAATTTAAAAGAAAATTTAAAGTATCAAAAATATGAACTCCCTGATTAGCTAAGCCGGCGCAATAAACAATTAAAACTGATTGGATTTCTCCAAGCGCGCCGTTATCTATTAAATCTTTTACTTTCTTCACTCCTAAATACCAACGGCGAACATGACACAAACCTAGTTTTACATTATTTTTATAACATATTTTAATCATTTTATCTGCTTCATTTAAAGTGAAAGAAATTGGTTTCTCGCACAATATACCTTTAACCCTTGATTCTACAGCAGTTTTTAAAATATTTAAATGTGTATTTGAAGGCGTGCAAATACTAACTAAATCTACCTTTTCTTTTTTAAATAATTCCTCATAACTAGAATAAAGATGTGACACATTCCACTTTTTCCCAAATTTCTTAAGATTTTCAGAATTTATATCTGCGGCGCAGGTAATAATAGTCCGAAGATTTTTATCATAAGCTCCAGCATGGCTGGATATGTTTTTACGCATAAGATCATCATCAATAGTACTTGCTATGCGTCCGCAGCCAATAATCGCGCAACTATATTTAGTCATAATTTTTACCTTTAAACTAAATTATTTCTTTAAGAGGCGCTGACTCCCAGTTATAAATATATTTCTCGCCCGCTTTAGAGGCAAATCTTCCCTTGTAATAATTTCTATTTAATATTTCTTCCGGACTTAATTCAAGCTTAAGTTTTTCTTCGCTAATAAACTTAAATTCAGGCGCTTCCTTTTTTGCTAATTCCAAAAGTTCATTTTTATCCATTTTAGCATACCTGCATAACTTTTTTAATTGCGTTTTATCAATTGAAATAGCGCCATCTTTAGTTTGCTCAGAACCTAAAATGCTAAAATGCCTTTCAATTACTCCTGCTCCCAAAACTAAAGCGCTTAAAGATGCTTTAAGGCCGTCCTTTTCTGTCAAGCTATGGTCGCTAAACCCGACTAAAGAAGTAAACTGCCTCAAAAATTCCATTTTTCTTAAGTTTAAAAGATTTAAAGGAGTGGGATAAATTGTAACACAGTGTAAAAAATAAAATTCCCTGCCTTTTAATATTGAAGCTGTTCTCCTTATTTCTTCTTCAAAGCTTGCCCCTGTTGATATAAATAAAGGAAAAAATTTATCTTTAATATCTTCTATCAATGGAAAACTGCCGCAATCATAACTGGCAATTTTAACAGCCTTAAAACCTAATTTTTGTAAATCAAAAATTCTCTTGCGAGAAAAAATAGTTGTTAAAGGTTTTATCCCAATTTTATTACATTCATCAATAAAAAATGCGTGCAATTTATAATCTAATTCAAGGGTTTTTAATCGCTCATATTCTGTAAAATACGGCCTTTTAAAGGTAAGCTGTTTGCCATTTTTGTTATATACTGCTTCTTCAAATTCAGCTCGATAAGTTAAATCTTCAACAAAAATAGTTTGAATCTTGGCATAATCAGCTCCCGCCTCTGCCGCAGAATAAATCATTTCTTTCAATAGATCAATTTTCCCATTATGATTCTGGCAGAATTCAGCAATAATTAAAGCCATTTATCCTCTTAAATTAAAGACTTTAAGCACTTTCTTTATGGCAACTAGCGATTCATCTAATCCGTTTATATCTAATTTCTCCATATTTTTCCTCATCGGGCTTAAATCCTCTGATTCATTCCCTCTTTGTAAAATTTTCTTTAAAGTAAAAAAATTGAATCTTTTTCCTATTCCCAGTTCTAGGCATTTTTTAAGGTTATGTTTGATTTCACTGTCATTTAATTTAAAAAGAAGCATGGGAGTTAAAGAATTAACATTATTAGTAATACTTCCCATTCCGGGTCTAAGTATAGTTAAAAAAATATCTTTAAATCTTATCCTCATCTTCTCAAAATCAACATATCTTATAAAATTTGACTTATCTTTGAATTTAAATCTCTTATCCAATAATAAATTTATCTTATTATTATTATTATATTTACTAATTTGTTTTACAAAATCTTTTATAAAATCATCGCTCTGAGAGGTATTGCCTGCCTGAAGCAATATGTTATTACCCCTTTTTCCATTTATTCTTTTAATAAAAGGCAAAAAACCAACCTTATGAATATTTTTATAGTTTTTAAAAACGGGCATAAAAAAATACTTATTAACAATAAAATTGGGTTTGATTGAATAAATTATATCTTCACATTTTTTATGATAATCTTTCCAACTTTTATAATCCCTGTAAATATCATGCCAAAGGAAAGAACCAATTATAACTGTATTCTTATTATAAAACAAAGGTTCCACTAGATTATCTGAAATCACCAAATCGTAATTTTCAAGCTTAAGATTTTTAAACTTTTCAATAATCTCTCCGACGCTTAAAACTTTCCCTGCGAAAAATTTAAAATCTATTAAAGTGTCAAATTCTTTCCACTTCACTCTGGTATTTTTTCTTAAGAAAGAAGAATTATTCCATTTTTTTAAAAATAATTCTTGTTCTTTTGAGCAAATGACAGTTAAACTAATTTTATTATCTCTTTTCAACCATTCATTTAAAATAAGACCTGTCCTCGCAGTATGTCCCAGCCCGTTTTTGCATAAAATAACAGCGCTATTTATTTGTTTTTTCTGCATTAACTCTCCTGGTAAAACCAAGACCCATATAAATTATCTTTTCTATGCTTAAAATTTCATCGGCTGAAAATATACTCCAAAAGTCGCAAAATAAAGCCGGTTTCTTCATGGTTTGAACATATTTTAAAATATCTATTCCAGAATACATCGGGTGGTTATTCATAAAAATTACCGCATCAGAGTCTTTAAATCCATCGGTCAGATTTACAGGTTTAACTCCATAACCAATCAACGCTTTAGCATTTACCATAGGATCATGACCGCTTATATTTTTTATTTTAGTTTTAAGTCTTTCTAATAAAACCAAAGTGCTGGAATCCCTTGTATCAGATGTTTCAGGGTAGCCTTTATAAGCAAATCCTACAATAAAGACTTTGCAATTTTTAAAATCTTTCTTCATCTCTTTTAAGGTTAAAATAATTTTATCAGTCAAATAAACCGGCATAAATTCATTAATTTCTCTAGAAATTAAAGCTAAACGGCTGATAAACCCGGATTTTTTAAGTCCATAAGCATACAAATAAGGATCTTTTTTAAGGCAGGTTCCGCCTACACCGGGACTAGGAATAGGTATAATCCCCCGCGGATAACCTTTTGAAGCCGCCTGAATACATTTAAAAGCATCTATATTTAAATTCTCGCAGAGCAAAGCGACTTCATTAGCAAAAGAAAAAGTAAGATCGCGGTAACAATTATTGATTAATTTAACTAGTTCAGCTTCTTCCAAACTATCCAGCGTAATAATACTATTACAAATATGGCGGAATAAATTCACAGTTTTATCCAGTGATATATTATCTAATCCGCCAATAATCTGGGGCAATGTTTTAATTTCAAGAATTGCCTCTCCTTCAACAGTTCTTTCCGGGGCAAAAGATAAAAAGAAATCCTTGCCGCCTTTTAAGCCAGAAACATTTTCAAGTATTGGCAAAACACGCTGGAGAGTTGTGCCTACTGGAACAGTAGATCTTAAAATAACCAGATCATTCTCTTTTAATTTCCCTCCTATCATTTTAGCGGCGGAAATAAGATGAGTTAAATCGGGCTGCATATTTTTCCCCAAAGGCGTTCCTACACTGATAATATAAACATCGGCATTAATTTCTTTTAAATTATTATATATCTTTAAAATTTTATTTTTAACTTGATATTGCAACAGAGAAGTTAAGCCTTTTTCATAAAAATGAGGCTGACCCTGCCTTAATCTTTCAATTATATCCTGGCTTTTTTCTATTCCATAAGTTAAGAAACCGGCTTCGGCAAAAATAATCGCTAATGGAAGTCCTACATAACCCATCCCTATTACAGCAATTTTAAGGGCTTTAGAATTTTGAAATTTCCAGAGTTGATAAAAATCTAGGATATCTTCGAGTTGATTATCTTTATTTACCAGAATAATTTTTTCCAGAGATTTTTGTGAGAAACCATCAATTTGAGCAAATATCTCATTTAATATTTGCTGGTAATTAAGAGCGGAAGAAAAAACAATAGGATCTTTATTCATTATTTCTTTTACATGGGTATCAAGACTTATATTATCAACTACAGCTCTTCTAATATCTCCATCGGTTACTATGCCTAATAAATGCATTTTTCCATCCACCACTGCGGCTATTCCAGATACTAATCCTAATTTGCCAGCCTGATCAATTTTTTTCATCGCATCCCGCACTGTAAAATCAGCTCTTACAATTAAATTTTTGATTTTCTCTTTCATTTTATATTTTCTCCTATGGAAACTAAAGTATCAGCTCTTTTAAGACTTTCCAATCTTATCCAATCATAAAAATTTAAACTTAGAAAATTCTTTTAATCAATAAAGGTATTAAACCAATATTCCAGATTAATCCACTGCCAGATATAAAATGAATTATCGCAATTTTTACCTTCAGCATAATCTTTAAAACTTTTTAATACTTCTTTATGGTCAAAATAAATTCTATCTTTAAACGATTTAGAATTTATCAAATCTAAAATTTTAGATTTTAATGCGCCGCGGAACCATTCGCGTTGAGGATTCTGGACATATTTTTTTGGAATATTTCTTATCCAATCTGGTAATATGCTAGAAGAAATTTTTCTTAAAAGATATTTAGTTTCCCCTTTATGGAAGAGATATTCTGGAGGGAGAGAATAACAAAATTCAACTAAATGATGGTTTAAAAATGGCACCCTTAATTCTCTCCCAAAACGCATCGAAATACGGTCATTAAACCTAAGCGCTCGAGGTAATTTTGTATAACGCAGATCTTTATACATCAATTTTCTTAAATTATCTTCAAATTTTAAATTAAAGCTGGGAAAATCTTTTTGAAACTTTGATAGAAAATCTTTATTTAAACATTTTCTATTGATTGGCAAAGTAGCATCGGTAGCGTAAATAAGCATATCTTTAAAATCTGTCTTAATTATCTTATTTATAACTTTATTTTTATCTAGTTTAAATTTTCTAGAATAAATCTCCGCTTCTTTATTAAATAAAATTTCATCCTTCAAAGAAAGATCTTTTAAATAAGCCAAGTAATGAGAGTTATACCCTCCCAGCAATTCATCAAATCCGTTTCCATTAAGTAAAACTATTACTTTATTTTTAACTGTTTCAAGATACATTTTAGCATAAGCTGAAGTAGGAACTCCCCCAAATGGTTCTTCTAAGTGCCAAGTCATATTTTTTAAATCTTCCCAGAATTCTTCTGCTGACATTTTAGTAAGATGAGATGATACTTCAAATTCATCCGCCACTTTCTTTATTAATGATGATTCATTATATTCAGGCATATCAAAAAAATAAGAAAATGAATGGAGCGGCCCGTTATAGTATTTCTTCATAAAAGAAAGCAATATACTGCTGTCAATTCCTCCGCTTAATGAAATTCCAACTGGAACATCGCTGCGGCATTGCATCTTCACAGTTTCATCTAAAATTTCCACAAACTTATTTTCAATCTCTTTCTTTGTGAAGTCTAATGTCTGAGGAAAGTCAGATAAACGCCAATATGGACGAATTTTAAATTCTCCGTTATTTTCGATTAAAAGATAATTACCGGGTTTGAGTTTATAAATCCCTTTAAAAAAAGTTTTTTCAGAATGTTCATAATGTCCGTAATAAAGATAATCAAAGAGAATTTTTTCTTCCACCTCTCTAGACATATTAAAAATTAATAAAGGCTTGATTTCCGAAGAAAATAAAAAATTTTCTCCATGCCGGCGATAATAAAAAGGCTTTATCCCCAAGCGATCCCTGGCGCAAAACAGCCTCTTTTTATAATTATCCCAGATAGCAAAGCTGAACATCCCATTGAGATATTTCAAGCAATCAATATCCCACCTTTCATAAGCTCTCAACAATACTTCTGTATCGGTTTTAGTAGCAAAAGAAGATATTCCCAACTTTTCTTTTAATTCAATATAATTATAAATCTCGCCGTTAAAAATAACCCATATATCTTTTCTTTTTAAAGTCATAGGCTGATTTCCGGCTTCGGTAAGGTCTAATATCTTTAAACGACAATGCCCTAAAGAAATATTATCTCCTTCATAATAACCTCCAGCATCAGGACCGCGATGCTTTTGAATTCTAATCATTTCTCTTATATTAAAAATTTTTGAATTTGGGCCATAAATTCCAGCTATTCCGCACATACCTTCCTCTTAATTATTACTATTCTCCCAATTATTATATTTTTAGAATATTCCTAATCTCATCCTGAACTTCTTTTTTGTCTTTTAAAACATCATCGTTGCTGCGCTTTAAATACCGCTCTGATAATTCTTTAATTTTGCTAACTTCTTCTTTAAGAAAACGTCCTTTTATATCTCTTTTAAAAGCCCGGCGAAGAATTGCCATATCAGAATTTAAGCGGGCCATTTCTTTTAAAATAAGCCTAGCCGGCAAGGGTTTTCCTTTATCTATAACCGTTATTCCCCCGAAACCAAATTTTTTATCTTTAAATATTTTTCTTAAATAATCAAGTTTGCCGTTTAATAAAAATTCATAACAAAACTTTTTTTTAAATGAAATTGCTAAATCATTTAATCCAATATAAATTTCATCAAAATCCATTTCGGCTATCTGAGGAGCAATTTGAAAAGCTTCCTTATCTTCAAGTAAAAGACAGGTTTTAGCTTTTTTATTTACTAAAGAAATAAAATTTTTCACTTCTTCTGTTCTCTTAAACATCGGAAGCATAATAATATCCGCTCCTAAATTCAAAACATCTTTTATTTCTTTTTTGGTATTATCATTAAAGGCATTTATTCTGCATAAAATAGGGATTTTTACTTTTTGGCGCATTTTTTTTAAGTCATCTAAGCTATGACAATTACATTCTAAATGATAGCCATGTTGTCTTTCTTCTTTTCCTCGATTTTCCAAGTCAATTACAATTCTATCAATCCCGGCTTTTTCCGCTTGGCAAGCTAAATCTAAATCATTTGTAAATAACATTAATTCTAACATATTTTACCAGCGAAAATGAATATCATGCAAAGGAATTTTTTTATGCAATCTTTCC
>JACPDS010000137.1:0-1213 GCA_016183885.1 Armatimonadota bacterium | reverse complement strand
TTCCCAAAATTTCCAATAAGCTAATAAGATTTTCCAATCTAAATCAAAAAAATAAAAATCATGTTTAACTCTAAATTTGGCAATTTTATGGAAAATTTTATAAATCCATTTAAATTTACCTTTTTCCATCTTTTCTTTTAAAATTTTCGAAGGATAAGCCGCCGGTAAATAATATTTATCTCTTTTCATCACTTCTTCTTTAAATTTCTTTGTTAACCAGGGAGTATTGCCGCGCCTGGTATTAAAATCCGCCCATTCATCAAGGCTTTTAGGTTCTATAAAACCGTATTCTTTAGCCTTATCATATAAAACATTCCCCGGATAGGGAGTGTAAAAATTAACCGGCATAATATTATCAGGATTAATTTCTTTTAATTTTTTAATAGCTTTAAATGTTTCATCAACAGCTTCTTTAGGTTCGCCGGGAAATCCTACTATAAAACTATATAAAGCCCTGATTCCTGCTTTAGCTAATTTTTCCGCGCATATAAAAGTATTCTCATATTTCTCATCTTTTTTAATATAATCTAAAATACCCTGGGAACTTCCTTCAATCCCCGGATGAATTTGCCTGCATCCGCTTTTTTTAATTAAATTTAAAAGTTCATCTGACATATTAGCAATAGTTCCCGCTCTAGATGTAGCTTCCCAAGAAATTTTAAGATCTCTTTTTATTATTTCTCCGCAAATTTCTTCTACTCTTTTATAATTAAGAAAAAAAGTATCATCGCAAAACAATACTTCATTAACTTCATATTTTTTTATTAAACTCTCTAATTCATCTCCAGTTCTATGCGAGGATAATATACTTACCTTTCTTTTAAATACCAAAGGATCGGCGCAAAAAGCGCATCTATAAGGACATCCCTGGCTCGTGCGGTAAGCAATATAAATTTTAGAAGGAGAACTGCGTCTCCCGGGATATTTTTTTATATCAATTAAGTGATAAGCTAAAGGAGGAAATTTATCTAAAGATTCTATTGGCCTATTAGGATTATTGACAACTCTTCCATTTTCTTTATAAGTAATACCTAAAATATCTTTAAGACTTAATTTATTTTTTAATTTTAAAGCTAGTTCTTTTATAGTTTCTTCTCCTTGACCTCTTACTATTATATCAATATAAGGATTATTTATAGATTGCTCAGGTAAAATAGAAACATGCCATCCTCCCCAAATAACCGGCATATCAGGTCTTTTTTCTTTAAGCATT
>JACPDS010000156.1 GCA_016183885.1 Armatimonadota bacterium | reverse complement strand
AGCTAAAGCATTATTTACTGAAAGAGAAAATGGAATAATGCGTTTAAGAAGAGGATTTAAGATTTTACCTTTTAGCAGAGTTTTAGTTTTAGAAGATGTAATTACTACAGGAAAATCAACTCAAGAATTAATTCAGGTCGTAAAAGAATATAAGGGAATAATTTCCGGGATAGGAGCTTTAATTGACCGCAGTTCGGAAGAGCTGGATTTACCTTTAAAACCTAAAAGTTTATTAAAAATTAAAGTAAATACTTATCAAGCTGAAGAATGTCCGTTTTGCAAAGAAAATATACCTTTAATCAAACCCGGCAGCAGAATTTTTTAATTAAATTTAACAAAGATCAGTTTAATTTTTCCAGGAGCTTATCCAGAAGTATAAGTTCTCCATCAACAGTTATTAAAATCGGCTCTTCAAGATTAAACCAATTTTCTAAGTCAAAAATTTTTCCGCCTTTTTGGAAAATGCTTACCTTATTTGGGAAAGGCGCTTTACCGAGATTAATTTCATTTCCTCTTTTCATAATAAGATAATCTTCTCCTATTCCTATTTTATCTATTTCAATTGCCGTTTCTTTCGTTTTAACAATTATATTTTTCCCTACTTGAGGGCAGGAAATCTTTAATTGATTTCCTTCTTCTGCAATTTCAGAATCGTTATAAATGCCGTAGCGGTCAATTTTTAAAGTATTTTTTTCTTTTTCTAAGCTTACATCATTTATTAATCCCATACAATCGATTTCGGTAAGTTCTCCGTTTTTCTTAATTAAAATTTTTTCTGAAGGCATGTTTCCTTTATTAATTTCAATGTATGTTCCTTGATCTTTGATTAAGATTTCATTTTCTATCCCATTTTTATTAAAGCTGATTAAATTTCCATTTTTATTGATTATTACGGAATTTTGAGGGTTTTCTCTTTTAATAAACACATTATTTCCTTGTTTGACAATATAAGCATTTTCTTTGGGATTTTTGCTTTTTAACTCTAAATTATAGTCAGCTCCTGCTAAGGGAAGAGGTATGGGAATATTTGTTTGATAAATAATTTTCATATAAATTCTCCTAATATTAACCGCAGAAGTCGCCCCGATATTACTTCGGAGTGGTTTATCCTATTGTCTTATTTTTAGCTGTCAGCTATCGGATCTTATCTATATTATGGGGAGGCAGCGCTTTAATTTATATTAATATTTTATTTTAAAAATAAAAGAAAATAAAGAGGGATTTGTAAAAAAAATGTTAACTTTTTAAATAAATATCTCTAAACTTTAGCAGGAGTTAATATCTAGCTTTAAGAATTATCTTTTGGAAAATTAAGTATTAAGGGGCATGAAAAATGGCAAAAATTACCGTAGAGCAGGAACGTTGTAAGGGTTGCGGGATTTGTATTGCATTTTGTCCCAAAAAAGTTATTCAATTGTCTAAAAATTTAAATCCTAAAGGTTTTTTCCCGGCAGAATTAATTAACGAAAAAGAATGTACCGGCTGCGCTATTTGCGCTTTAATGTGTCCTGATGTAGCTATTGAAGTTTATCGCCAGGAGCGTGAAAAAAAATGAAGATTTTAATGAAAGGCAATGAAGCCATAGGAGAAGGGGCTATTAGAGCCGGGTGCCGTTATTTTTTTGGTTATCCGATTACCCCTCAAAGTGAACTTCCAGCTTATTTAGCTGAAAAATTTCCATCTATAGGAGGAGTATTTTTACAAGCTGAGAGTGAAATTTCAGCTATTAATATGGTTTATGGAGCATCTTGCGCCGGTGTAAGGGTAATGACTTCTTCTTCCAGCCCGGGAATTAGTTTAAAACAAGAAGGAATTTCTTATTTAGCCGCCGCTGAATTACCTTGTTTAATCGTTAATGTAATGAGAGGAGGACCGGGTTTAGGGACAATTCAACCTTCTCAATCAGATTATTTTCAGGCTACTAAAGGAGGAGGACATGGAGATTACCATTTGATTGTTCTAGCTCCGCATTCTGTTCAAGAAATGGTAGATTTAACTTATTTAGCTTTTGACTTAGCTGACCAATACCGCAACCCGGCAATGATTTTAGCCGATGGAATCTTAGGGCAAATGATGGAAGCTGTGGAATTAAAAGAATATGCATCTGAGATTCCTCATAAAAACTGGGCGGTAGGAAAATCTCAAGGGAGAAAGCGCAATATTATTACTTCTATTTATATTGACCCTAAAGTTTTAGAACAGCATAACTTGCGTCTGCAGGCTAAATATAAAATAATTAAAGCTCATGAAGAAAGAGCAGAAGAATGGATGAAAGAAGATGCGGAAATAATAATTGCAGCTTATGGAACGGTAGCCAGAATTGCTAAATCCGTGATTAAAAAAGCTCGTGAAAAAGGAATTAAAGCCGGATTAATCCGTCCGATTACTCTTTGGCCGTTTCCTGATAAATATTTTCAGGATTTAGGAAAAATAAAAAGAATTTTGACAGTTGAATTAAGTTCCGGTCAAATGGTAGAGGATGTAAGATTAGCCGTTAATGGAAGAATTCCGGTAGAATTTTATGGAAGAATGGGCGGAATGGTCCCCAGCATAGAAGAGATTTTAGAGCAAATTGAAAAGATAAATTCTCAAATAGAAAGAGTGAAATTATGAAAAAAGTTTTTGAAAGGCCAAAATCTTTAACCGATGTTCATTTTACATATTGCGCCGGATGTACTCATGGAATGATTCATCGCATGGTAGCAGAAACAATTGATGAATTAAAAATTCAAGACCGCACTATCGGAGTTTCTCCGGTAGGATGCTCTGTATTTGCTTATGAATTTTTTAATTTTGATATGGTGGCGGCTTCTCATGGAAGAGCTCCTGCAGTAGCTACAGGATTAAAAAGGTCTCTTCCTGAATGTATCATCTTTACTTATCAAGGCGATGGAGATTTAGCGGCTATCGGCACAGCGGAAATTGTGCATGCCGCGACCAGAGGAGAAAATATTACGGTAATTTTTGTGAATAACGCTATCTATGGAATGACTGGCGGACAAATGGCGCCAACCACTTTAATCGGCCAAAAAACTGAAACTACTCCTTTTGGAAGAGATGCCCGCGCTCATGGATACCCTATCCGCATTGCTGAAATGCTGGCTACCCTGGAAGGTTCGTCTTATATAGTTAGAACCTCGACGCATAACCCGCAAAATGTTCGAAAAACTAAATTAGCCGTTAAAAAAGCTTTTGAAAATCAGCTTAATAATAAAAATTTTAATTTAGTGGAAATACTTTCCACCTGTCCTTCAAATTGGGGATTAGATTCCATTCAATCTTTAAAATGGTTGGAAGAAAATATGATTCCTTATTTTCCTTTAGGAGAGTTTAAAAATATTTAAAGAGCGAGGAAAGTTTTATGCAGGAAGATTTAATTATCGCTGGTTTTGGGGGGCAGGGAATAATGTTAATCGGACAACTTTTAGTGTATTCAGCTTTGGAAGAAAACAAAAATGTTTTATGGATGCCCTCTTATGGTCCTGAAACCAGAGGAGGATTTGCTAACTGCACGGTAATTATTTCTAATGAAGAGATTGGTTCCCCTATCGTAGCTCATCCTCAATCTATGATTATAATGAATCTGCCTTCCTTAGATCGTTTTGAAGATGAATTAATTCCTCAAGGTTTAATGATAGTTAATGATTCTTTAATTAATCGAAAGATAAAAAGAGAAGATATTAATTTTTATTTAATTCCCGCTACAGAAATTGCCGATAATTTAGGCAACGCTAAAGCAGCTAATATGGTTGACTTAGGGGCTTATTTAAAAATAAAAAATGTGGTGGATTTTACGCTTACGGAAAAAACTCTAGAGAAATTTTTTGCAAATAATTCTTCCTTGATTGAATTAAATAAAAAAGCTCTTGAAAGAGGCGCTCAAGAAATTGCTAAAGAGACGCTAAAGCCGTAAATGGAAATTACTTTGACTAGTAAAATTAAACAATTTAAAAAGAAAAATTTGCGAAAAATTATTGCTATCGGCGATTTGCATGGAGATTATCATCGTTTAGCGCGCATTTTAAAAGAAAATAACATCCTCATGGAAAATAATTGGAATCCTCAAGCTGATTATTTAGATTTAATTTTAATTGGAGATTATGTAGATTGGAGAGGAGAACCTTTAGAGGGTGATAGAGAAACTTGGATTAAAGGTCCTAAAGCTATTTTAGATTTAATAAAAAATTTGTCGGAAAGCTTAAAAAATCTTAAAAAAGAAAATAACTTAAAGAGCAATTTTTATCCTTTATTGGGAAATCATGATCAAATGATGTTAGATGCTTTAAATATTTTTAATTTTTTGGATTTAGAAGAGGTTAATTTTATCGCTTTAAATTCTTGGCAGTTTTATAAAATTAAAAAATATCTTTTGGAAAGAAAAATAAATCAAGCTGGAGAAGAAACAGTCTTAAATTTTTTAAATTGGTTTTATCAAGGGGGGGAAGTTACTCTTAAAAGCTTTGGCGGATTAGAAATTTGGAGAAAAGAGCTGGCAGGGTATCTGGGAAGCTTCTTAAAGAATGATTTAAATTTATTTGTAAAAGTTAATCAAAAATTTTTTTCTCATTCTATTCCCGACGATAAAAAATATTGGAAGCCACTGGGAGAATTAAAAAAGGATTTAAAAAATTTGCCTGAGCAAGAAAAAAAAGAATTAATT
>JACPDS010000155.1 GCA_016183885.1 Armatimonadota bacterium | reverse complement strand
TTCCTGCCAGAGAAATTCTGTGGTGCGTAAAAATAAACGCGTGGCTTTTTCCCAGCGCACGACATTACACCATTGGTTTACAAGCATCGGAAGGTCGCGGTAAGATTTTATCCATTTGGCAAACATACTGCAGATAATGGCTTCCGAGGTTGGGCGGACAACTAGTTTTTCGGTTAGTTCTTCATTTCCGCCTTTTGTTACCCAGGCTACTTGAGGAGCAAAACCTTTTACATGTTCAGCTTCTTTTTTCAAGAAACTTTCAGGGATAAATAAAGGGAAATAAGCGTTTTGATGCCCGGTTTCTTTAAAATACTTATTTAATTTAACTTGAATATTTTCCCAGATTTTAAAACCATAAGGGCGAATTACCATACAACCCTTTACAGGCGCGTAATCAGCTAATTCTCCTTTTAAAATTACGCTTGTATACCATTGGGGGAGATTATCTTTAGGCGGAATTTCTTTAACTAATTTTTGATTTTGCATATATTTTTTTTCGACAAAGTTATTTTTAAATCCTTGTATGATAATAATTTAAGATAGTTTTTAAAAAGTTATAAAGGGATTTAATGATTTTAAGAGAAAATTTTAAAGGAGATGACTCAAGCGATAAAAGAAATAATTTCTAAAGTTATAAAGATACTAAAAGAGAGATATAAACCAGATAAGGTTATTTTTTTATGAAAGATAAATAAATTTTATTCACTATTCACTAATTATGGAGGTGAAATTATGTTTAAAAATATCCTTTTAGCCACTGATTTTTCAGAACATTCTAAAACAGCTAAAAAAGCGGCTATTAGTTTAGCCAGAGAATCAGATAAAAAACTTACTGTTTTACACGTTTTCAATCAACATGACGCTTCTTTAAAGGAAGGAGTTTTTTTAGCTTCGGAAGATATAGAAGAATATGAAAAGGAAATTCATGAAGAGAAAGCTAAACTGATTTTAGATGAATTTTGCCGTGAAATAGAGGAACAGGGCATTAATCCGCAAAAAATTGTTAAAGAAGGAATTGCTAATCGAGAAATTATTAATTTTGCAAAAGAAATTAAAGCAGATTTAATCGTGCTTGGTTCACATTCTAAAAGGAATATTTTCGATGTGATGTTGGGAGGAACGGCTAATTCAGTCAGTCAAAATGCCCCTTGTCCTGTTTTAATAGCCAGTCATCTACAGGAAAATAAGTAAAAAGCCGCAAGCGATAAGCTGTTAAGCAAACTAAATAAGTAGATTTTTAAAAACTTAATGTTTGCAGCTTTGCGTTTAATCTTAAAATAATAGGAGATATAGATTGAAGATCAATAAAAAAATTCAGTGGACATTTTTACTAGGGGCTATTTTTTTACTATTCTTCCTGCAAAATATAGTAAATTTTTTAACCGACTTTTGGTGGTTTAAAGAAATTAATTATCTTCAGTTATTCTGGCTTCCAGTGGTTTATAAATTAATTCTTTTTTTTGTTTTCGGATCGGTTTTTTTTATTTTTATATATTTTAATTTCTATTTTCTTAAAAAAAATAAACCTCAAATTTATCATATTAATCAAAATATTATTGAAATATCTCATTTGCCCTGGCGGAATTTTTTAAATAATTTTTTTATAATTTTTTTATTATTGTTTTCTTTAATAATGGCTGGTTCCGCTCAAAGAGAATGGGATATATTTTTAAAGTTTTTAAATACGGTTCCATTTAAAATTTTAGATCCTTTATTCGGGAAAGATTTAAGTTTTTATATTTTTAAGCTTCCGGCTTTAAAATATATTTATTCTTATTTAAGTTTTACTTTATGGTTAAGTTTAATTTTAGTAATTTCAGTTTATTTTTTAGAACAAGGAGTTTATTTTTTTTCTCGAACGATTTATTTTTCTCCTCAGGCTAAAATTCATATTTTTATTCTTTTAAGTTTATTTTTTATTTTAAAATCCTGGGGATATAAATTAGCCGCTTATTCTCTTTTACATTCTTCCAGAGGAATGGTTTTTGGGGCAGCTTACACCGATGTTAATATTCTTTTGCCTGTTTTAAAAATTTTAGTTATTTTATCTTTAGTTTGCGCTCTGTTGTCTTTAATCAGTATTTATATTAAAGAATGGAAAGTTCTGGCTTCGGGAATTTTGATTTTAATAGGTTTTTCTTTTTTTGGAGGCGCAATTTATCCGGAAATAATTCAAAAGTTTGTAGTTGCTCCAAATGAAATTGAAAAAGAGCGCCCTTATATTGAACGAAATATTAAATATACCAAAGCCGCTTATGGTTTATCTCAAGTAGAAGAAAGAGAATTTCCCGTTCTGGAAGAAAATTTAACCAGCGAAGATTTAAAGAAAAACGAGCTTACTTTAAAAAATATCCGTCTCTGGGATCATCGTCCCCTTTTAGACAGTTATGGACAACTTCAAGAAATCAGGTCTTATTATAAATTTGTCGATGTGGATAATGATCGTTATCAAATAAATGGAGAATATCGCCAGACAATGCTTTCGCCCCGGGAACTTTCTTTGGAAAAATTCCCAAGCAAGCTCTGGATTAATGAACACCTTGCCTATACTCACGGTTATGGAGTATGTTTAGGGCCGGTGAATAAAGTGGTTGAGGACGGAACTCCGGAATTTTTCATTAAGGATATTCCTCCTTTAAGCACAATTAAAAATCTTTCCATTAATCGTCCGGAAATTTATTACGGAGAAATGACTGATTTTTATAGTATTGTAAATACCCGCTTAAAAGAATTTGATTATCCTCAGGGAGAAGAAAATGTTTATACCCATTATCAAGGTAAAGGCGGAGTGCCGATAGATTCTATGTTTAAAAAAATAATTTTTGCTTTAAAATTTTCCGAGCCGAAGATTTTACTTTCTTCCGACATTACCAGAGAAAGCCGTATAATGTATTACCGGCAAATTTTAGAACGTTTAAAAAAGATTACGCCTTTTATTGCTTATGACAAAGATATTTATTTGGTGATCAGCCAGGGCAAACTTTACTGGATTGCCGATGGTTATACAATAAGCGATTTTTATCCTTATTCCCAACCCGCCGAAACAGGAAATTATATTCGCAATTCTGTTAAAGTAATAGTCGATGTTTACGATGGCAAGGTGGATTTTTATATTAGCGACCCTCAAGATCCGATTATTTCAGCTTATCGGAAAATTTTTCCCGATTTATTAAAGGATTTTAATTTAATGCCCGAAGATCTAAAGAAGCATATCCGTTATCCGAGCGGATTATTTTCTATTCAAGCTGAAGTGTATACTACCTATCATATGGCTGATCCTCAAGTATTTTACAATAAAGAGGATCTCTGGAAGATACCGCATAAAACTACCGAAGTTCAAGAAAGAGAAATGCAGCCTTATTATACTATTTTGAAATTTCCCGGGGCGTTAAAAGAAGAATTTATTTTAATGATCCCTTTTACTCCGGCTAAAAAAGATAATATGATTTCCTGGATGGCTGCCCGATGCGATGTCCCTTATTATGGGCGTTTAATGCTTTATAAATTCCCCAAGAAAAAATTAATTTACGGGCCTTCTCAAATTGAAGCTAGAATTGATCAGGAGCCGGAAATATCCAAACAACTTACTTTATGGGGACAGGGCGGTTCAACGGTAATTCGCGGTTCTATGTTAGTTATCCCTATTGAAAAATCTTTAATTTATGTGGAGCCTTTATATTTAGCGGCGGAAAGAGGAAAAATACCCGAACTTAAAAGAGTAATTGTAGTTTACAAAGATAAAATCGCTATGCAGGATAATTTAGAAAAATCGCTCCAGGAAATTTTTGGAAAACCCGGGCTTTTAGAAGAAAAAATAATTAAAGAAAGAGGAGAAATAAAAAAAAGCCAAGGGATCAATCTAAAAGAACTTATTAAAGAAGCTAATGAACATTATCAAAAAGCCGAAAATTATCAAAGAAGCGGAGCTTGGGATATGTATGGAGAAGAGCTTAAAAAATTAAGAAAAGTTTTAGAAAATTTACAAAAAATAACTCATTAGTTTTTAAGGAGGTTTTAAAATAATGCCGCCAATAAAAGCAGGGAATAAAACCAAAGATTTTATGCTCAAAGATCAGCATAATAAAGAATTCCGCTTATTAGAAGTTAAAAATAAAAAAATACTTTTATCTTTTCATCCTCTTGCATGGACAAAGATTTGCGCAAAACAAATGGATTCATTAGAGAAAAATTATTTAACTTTTAAGAAATTAAATATTCTTGCCTTTGGAATAAGCGTTGATACTGTGCCTTCAAAACATGCTTGGGCAAAAGAGTTAAAGATAAAAAATACCCGCTTGCTTTCAGACTTTTGGCCGCATGGAAATATAGCTAAATTATTTGGAATATTTAGAGATAAAGAAGGATTTTCAGAAAGAGCAAATATAATCATTGATGAAAAGCAAATTGTTAGATTTATAAAAATTTATCAAATTCCTCAACTTCCAAATATAGAAGAAATAATAAAGGTAATTGATGGATTAAAATAAGCTAAGATAATAAGAACAAGTTTAAATATGCCTAAAATACCAAAATGTATGAGCACCCAGCATCCTGATAATGTTAGTATTCCCTTTTTTTCAGAAAGCGCTGAATTAGGCGGAGAGGATGAACTTCAGGAAGCTTATTACGCTTTCTCTCATTTAGGCTGTGATGAGCAGATGTGGGATTGTGAAGGCAAGGAAATCGATGATTTTGTGGTTAAAAAATTATTAACCAAATACGAGTCATTTTTTAGAGAGAAAAAGTTAGGTCAAGATATATTTATAATTTTAAGAGTGCCTAATCCCGCAATAGAAAAATTTGAAGCGAAAATTTTATTAGAAACTCTGGAAAGCATCCCCAGATCATTCGACGCGGCAAAGTTATTTTATAAAAGCGGCACCCCTCCTATATTTGAAGTTATTTTACCGATGACTACTTCAGCTGATTGTCTTGATAGAGTTTATAGATATTATTGCGATTTTGTCATAGGCAAACAAAATCAACATGTTAAAAAAGGCGATATAACTATTGCTGAGTGGATCGGAGAATTTAACCCTAAAAGAATTAATATTATTCCTCTTTATGAAGATATGAAAAGTTTGCTTAATGCCGATAATATGACTAAGTCATATTTGAAAGATAAAAAAGTAGAATATCAAAGAGTTTTTCTGGCTAGATCCGATCCCGCGATGAATTATGGGCTTGTAAGCGCGGTTCTTTTAAATAAAGCGGCTCTTTTTAATTTGCAAAAGTTAGAAGAAGAAATCGGGATTAAAATTTATCCTATTATAGGCGTTGGTTCTGCTCCTTTCAGAGGCAATTTAAGACCGGATACGATCGAAAGAATAAGCAGGGAATTTCCCAGCGTCTATACTTTTACCATTCAATCAGCTTTTAAATATGATAATCACCCCGACGAAGTTAGAAAAACTATAAGAAAATTAAAAGAAAGAAAGATAAGTCAAGCTCAAGAAGTGGATAAAGAAAGATGTTTAGAAATTATTAAAAAATATTCTAAAAGTTTTTCCGCTCAAATTCAAATTTTAGCGCCGATAATCAATAAAGTTGCTAAATATGTTCCCAACAGAAGAAAAAGAAAGCTGCATATAGGGCTTTTTGGTTATTCGCGCGATATAGGGAAAATTAAACTGCCGCGGGCGATAACATTTACCTGTGCTCTTTATTCTATAGGATTGCCGCCGGAAATTTTAGGATTTGACGCTTTAAATAAAGACGACCTTCAATTTATTAAAAAAAATTATCTAAATTTTGAAAATGACCTAAGAGATGCTCTTAAATATTTTAATCCCGATACAGATTTTTTGCCTAAAGAATTTAAAATAAAATTATTAAATTTTTTAGGGAATTTTCAAAATTTAGATAAAGAGCATAAAAAAATAACCGATTATATTATAAATTTATTAAAAGAAAATAAAATTGAGGATTTGGAAGAATATGTTTTAAGAGCGGCAAATTTAAGAAAATTTTTAGGATAAATAGATTTAAAAAAAGAGGAGGGTAATATTTAATGAAATGGATCACTCGCGAACATGTAAAAGTAGATAGGGTAGCCTGTCCATGGTTAATTAAAAAATTTATTGATAAGGAAGCGGAATTTTTATTTGTTCCAGAAAATAAAATTTTAGAGATTGCTGAAGCTGAAGGAGCAATTCCTTTTGACGCGCCTCAAGTGGAACTTGGACATTCTAACGGTAAATGCAGTTTTGAAGCTATTATTGAAAAATATCAAATTAAAGATCCCGCGCTTCAACTTTTAGCTAAAATTGTTCACGGAGCCGATGTTGAGAAAGATTTATATAGCCAGCCGGAAAGTGCAGGATTAAAAGCTATTGCAGAGGGATTTCAATATTTAGCTTTGAAAGACGATTATGAGATTCTTAAAAATGAATTTATCGTTTACGATGCTTTTTACGCTTATTGTAAAAATAAATTAAATAATTAAAGTGAAAAGCTTTTTTTATAAAAAATTGGTATTTATCGCAAGAAAGCTGCTGTTGAAATTTACAATGCATAAACATACATTATTTTGGAAAAAGCATAAATAACCTCGCCATTACCATGAATAATTTGATTATTGACTTTTGCTTTATAAAATAGTATAATCGAAAATAAATCGAAAGTCAATCAAGGGGCAAAATATGCTTACAAAGCGCAGAAAACAAGTTTTAGAATTTATTAAAAAATATATTAATAAACACGATTATGCCCCATCTTTGGAAGAAATAAAAAAACATCTCAAGCTTTCCTCTGTCTCAACCGCTCATCATCATGTTCGTAATCTTCAGGAATCCGGATATTTGCAAAAAGAGTATAATCAGCCAAGAGCTTTAGCTCCAACAAAAGAGAAAGAATCATTGGAAATTCCTTTACTGGGCGCAATAACAGCAGGACAACCAATTGAAGCCATTGAGATTCCCGATGAAACTATTATTATAACCAAAGATGAGGTGGGTAAATCGGGACAATATTATGCTTTGCGAGTAGTTGGAAACAGCATGATTGATGAAGGAATTTTTGACGGAGATATAGTTGTAATTAGAAAACAAGATATTGCTGATAATGGACAAACAGTTGTTGCCGTAATTGATGAAAATCAGGCGACTTTGAAAAAATTGTATAGGGAAAAAAATAAAATTAGACTGCAACCGGCGAACCCTTTATTGTTTCCAATTTATCGTAAAGAAGTTGAAATAAGAGGGGTGGTTGTAAAAATAATAAGAAATTTAGAAACTCGCATAGAAAAAGAATTCGCGGGTGATACGAAATATAAAAGGCGAGTTGACTGCTCATGGGACTATAAAGGAGAAAAAACAAAATCTTATACGCATGGGCTGCACAATTATCCCGCGATGTTTATACCTCAAGTTGCTAGAAGATTATT
>JACPDS010000130.1 GCA_016183885.1 Armatimonadota bacterium | reverse complement strand
CGGCTCCAAAAATTATTATCCCTAAATTTTCTAAGAAGAGTGATACTCCCATAGCGGTAATAAGAACGGTAAGCCCTCCTTGAGCTCTAAGCGGACGGTAGGCGAATTTTTCGATACTCATTCCTATTAAAGCGCAAATTGACATTGATAAAATTAAAGCCGGAAATAAAGGCAGATGAAGCAAAGTAATCGCAAAAAAAGCCGCATAAGCCCCTAACATATAGACATCGCTATGAGCGAAATTAATTAACTTTAATACTCCATATACCATTGTGTATCCTAAAGCAATTAAAGCGTAAACACTTCCCAGAGTAAGACCGTTAATTAATTGTTGAAGAAAAGTATCGATAATTCACCTCTAAATAATGTATACCCCGATATAACTTCGGGGCGTTTCACTTATCTTTTTATTATGGATTTATAGTTTGAGAATATTTTAATTTTCCATTTTTAACCATTAAAACTACGGCGCTTTTTTTAGCGTTGCGTTGTTTATCAATAGTGATATTTCCGGTCAGCCCCGGAAAATTTTTAGTAGCGGCTAAGGCGTCTCTAATCAATTTAGAGTCTAATTTTCCCGCTCTTTTTATAGCGTCAGCCATAATCATTGCGGCATCATATCCTAATGCCGAAAGCGAATCAGGAGTGATATTGTATTTAGATTTATAGGCATCTACATATTTTTTAACCTCGGGCGTTCCGCCTTCAACATTATAGTGATTTGAAAAATAAGAATTTTCGATGGCTGTCCCTCCAATTTCTATAAGTTTAGGAGAATCCCAGCCGTCTCCGCCTAAAAGCGGCTGAGTAATACCTAATTGTCTGGCTTGTTGAGCAATTAATCCGGCTTCATTATAATAACCGGGAATAAAAATTACATCAGGCTTTAAAGCTTTTATTTTAGTAAGCTGGCCGGTGAAATCTTTATCGCCCTGCATATAAAATTCCGCGGCAATAACTTTGCCGCCGAGTTTTAGGAAATTTTTTTTAAAAAAATCGCTTAGCCCTTTAGAATAATCCGAACTATTATCAATTAATAACACCGCGGTTTTAGCTTTTAAAATTCCGGCGGCAAATTTTGCCATTACTTCTCCTTGAAAAGTATCAATAAAGCATACCCTGAATATATAATCTCCTACTTCAGTTACTTTGGGATTGGTGGAGGAAGGAGATATCATCGGCACTCGGCTTCTCTGGCAGATTGGCGCGGCCGCCAGGGAATTAGAGCTGGCAATTTCTCCTAAGACCACTAAGACTTTATCCTGAGAAATTAATTTTTGAACTGCCTGAGCGGCTCCATCTGGTTTACACATTGTATCTTCAATAATTAATTTAATTTTTTTGCCTAATAATCCGCCTGAACGGTTAATTTCATTTATAGCAATATTTATTCCCCTGACAGTGGATTCCCCAAAAGTGGAAAAATCCCCGGTAAGAGGCATATAAGCTCCTACTTTAATAAAATCTCCTTCGACTTTACCGCAGGAATAAATATTAAAAAGAATAAAAGCCGTTAAAAGAAAAAAAATAATTTTTCTCATTTTTTCCTCCCAAAATATACAAAATATAAAAAATTTCCCTTTCATTTCTTTTTTTAAGGATTAAATTCCTTCAAAATTTTTGTTTATAATCGCTTTACAATAATTAATTTTTAAGTGAAGATATAAATAGCATGGATAATCTATTTAAAATAAATCAAGTTAAAGCTAAATGGACAGTTTTAATTTATATGGGAGGGGATAATTTTTTAGAAGGCGTGGAAACTAAAAAATTAGACTGGCTTGAACAAATCGGTTCAACAAAAGATGTTAATTTAATAGTTCAATATGACAGAAATCCAAAAGAAGCTCTTAAAACTAATTTAGAAGAAGCAAAATACAAGTTTTATCCAAAAGACTGCGCGCGTTATTATTTAAAAAAAAGTTCTCAAGAAAAAAATGAATATGAAAACCCAGCTTTAAGAATTGTTGCATTACTTGATGATAAAATATCAATAGAGATTATTGAAGGCAAAAGATTTCACGAAGTGAGAAAATTTTATGCAAGCAAAC
>JACPDS010000129.1 GCA_016183885.1 Armatimonadota bacterium | reverse complement strand
AGCGTCCCAAATTAAAATATCCCCAGACTCGCAGCATCTTCCGGTAATAGTAACGATTTCTTTCTTTTTCTCTTTAGGACGATTAACCAGAATAGCCGTATATTTAGCTTGATATAATGCTACACGTAGATTATCAGCCATGCCTCCATCGACAGAAATATATTTTCTAACCCCGCGAACTTCTTTTATTCCGCCTGCTTGATAAATGGTTAAACCGGCATCACCTACAATTGTTCTTCCCGGTTCGCAAATAATTTTTGGAGGAGTAATTTTTAAAGCATCCGCTTCTTTTAAAATAATTTGAGCAATAGTCTTAACATATTCTTCAATTGAAGGAGTTTTTTGTTCTTCAGTGTAAGAAATTCCCAATCCCCCCCCTAAATTTAATTCTGATAAATTAAACTTAAATTTTTTTTGGAGATGATTAAAGAATCTAAGCATAATTTTAGCGTTTTTTTTAAAAGTTTCTAAATCTGTAATTTGAGAGCCAATATGAGAATGAATTCCCAAAAGTTTAAAATTAGGTAAATTTAAAATTTTTTTTACCGCTTCTTCGGCGGCTTTATTTTCTATGGATAATCCAAATTTAGAATCTGTCTGGCCGGTCTGGATATAAGAATGCGTGCGGGGCAAGATTCCCGGATTGATACGCAATTCCACATTAATAGTTTTTTTTAATTTTCTGGTTAAAGCATCTATTTTTTTTATTTCGTCTTCATTATCTATAACAATTCTTCCAATTTTATTTTCTATGGCCAGCTCTAGTTCTTCCGAAGTTTTATTATTTCCATGAAAAAAAATTTTTCGGGGCGGAAATTTCGCTTTAAGAGCGGTATAAATTTCTCCGCCCGATACAACATCTAAACCAAAATTTTCCCGATTTATAATTTTACACATTGCCAAAGTTAAAAAAGCTTTAGAGGCATAAATAACTTGATAGCGAGGGTAAAATTTTTTAAAAAAGTGATGATATTCTTTACAATTTTCTTGAATTTTATTTTCGTCTAAAATATAAAGCGGGGTGCCGTATTTTTCCGCTAAACTTATTAAATCAACTTTTCCTATTGCCAGATTGCCCGAGGAATTAATTTTTAAGTTAAGCATTAAATTAAATATTTTCCTTCAAAAACTTTCTTTACCCTGCCCTTAAGATAAAGATGATTATTTTCTCTCCAAGAGACTTTTAAAGTTCCTCCGGTTAAATCTATAACCACTTCTCGATTGCATTTCTTATTTAAAACACCGGCCACTAAACCAGCGCAAGCTCCGGTTCCGCAGGCTAAAGTAGGGCCCACTCCTCTTTCCCAGACAAGCATTACCAGATGATCGGGATTAAGCACTTTAATAAATTCAATGTTAACGCGCTCGGGAAATATGGGATGATTTTCAATTAAAGGTCCCAGTTCTTCTAACATTACTTCTTCCAGATTTTCTTTAAAAATAACGCAATGAGGATTGCCCATAGAAACACATGAGATAAAAAAGGTTTTATCTTTAATTTTTAAGGGGTAGTTTAAAATAGGAGCATCTATAGAAAAATTAACCGGTATTTTTGAAGGTGAGAGTTCCGGCTTTCCCATATCAACCTCTATCTCATTAATTTCCCCGTTTTCAGTAAAGATTAAAGGAGTTATAATTCCAGATTGTGTTTCAATATTTATTTTTTTTTCGATAACCAAGCCTTTTTCATAAGCATATTTTGCGACACATCTAATTCCATTTCCGGACATTTGCGCTTCTGTGCCGTCAGCATTGAAAATTTTTATTTTTAAATGAGCTTTATCGGAAGGGAAAATAACAATTAAACCGTCTGCCCCTATGCCAAAGTGACGATCGCAAATTTTTCTAATCAAAGGAGATAGGCCGAAAGAAGGAATATCTTTTTCTTCTACCAAAATAAAATCGTTGCCCAAACCTTCTATTTTTGAAAAATTCATTTCGACTTATATGGCAACTGTTTCTTTTTTAGATTTAGCGGCTTTTATATCCTTAAAAGAACTTTCTAAAAAGCTGGGTTCAATTTGCTTTAAGGGATTAATTGTTGTTACGGAATGTTTATAAACCAATTGAATCTTTTTTTCCTGATTTTCCAGAAAAATAGTAAAATTATCAAAACCCTTAACCGTTCCCTTAAGTTGGATTCCATTAACCAAGTATATTGTTACGGTTTGATTTTCTTTTTTTAGCTGGATTAAAAAAGCATCATTTAGTTTAGATATTTTCTTCGATTATCCTTTTTATTTCCTTAATAATTAAGGAAGTCCCCTCAAAATGACTTAAATTAATCCAATTAATTTTAAAGTCTTTTTTAAACCAGGTAATTTGTCTTTTAGCATAATTGCGGGTATGCTTTTTAAAAAGCTCTATTGCTTCATTTAAATTATAAGTTCCATCAAAATAAGGAATAAATTCAGTATAGCCCATAATTTTTTTAATCCTTAAAGTTTCCTTATAACCCCTTTTTATAAGATCGGAAATTTCTTCCAATAATCCATTTTTAATCATTTCATCAACGCGAGAATTAATATTTTGATAAATTAAATTCCTTTCTTTTATTAACCCGATTTTAATAATTTTACATTCCAGAGGATTAGAAGGAAGTTTTTTAAATTCTGAAATTGATTTCCCTGTGCCCTTTTTTATCTCGATTGCCCGAATAATTCTCAGCTTATCATTGGGATAAATGGATTTTAAGGCTTGAGGATCAATTTTTCTTAATTCTTCACAAAGAAAATCTTTAGATTGTTTTTTTAAATATT
>JACPDS010000139.1:2055-5636 GCA_016183885.1 Armatimonadota bacterium | reverse complement strand
ATAATTTAAATGAATTGTATAATCCTCTCCTTTAGTTTTATGAAATTTCACCCGGGCTAATAAATATTCTTCGGGAATATAGCCTAAAAGTTTGTTTTCTTGATCTACCACCGAAAGGTAAGAAGTATCATATTCAAGCATTTTCTTGAAAACTTCTTTAACAGTAGTATCAGGTGATACGGAAAATATATTGCGGCTCATAATTTCTCTTGCTTTCATATATTTTATTAATTTCTACTAAATTTAAGTAATTTCCTCTTAAAATAGGAACTCCCTCCTATCTTAAATCGACAGGGTGCTTCTCAATAATCTTCCGGCAGATAAATTATAAAAGCTTATTCTTCTTGTGGTTTTACGTAAATTTCTGAAATAATACTTTTATCTAAAGCAATTTCAGTTTCCTCTACTTTTATTACAAAAGCAGGTCTAGCTTGAATTAATTTTACAATTTTTCCGGGGCTGATTCCTAAAGAACTTAATTTTTCTAATCTTCCATGGTGATGGGTAGAAATAAAATGAATTTTTCCTTCATATCCCGGTTCTAGATCCCCTAAAGGCGTAATTAAAGGTTCTATTTTTTTAGATAATTTATGACAGCATTCCCCCCTGGGAATATGTTTGCCATGGGGACATAAAGGAGGATGGCCTAAAAAAGAACAAATTCGCTCGGTTACATTTTCGCTTAAAATATGTTCAAATTGACAGGAAGTAGCCTCGTATTCTTCTGTGTCTAATTCAAAAAGATCGGCTAAAAGTCTTTCCGCTAAACGATGCCGGCGGATTATTTCTTCGGCTTTTTTTCTTCCTGTCTCGGTTAAGGTCAAATGTTCGCCCCCTGTTTCAATTAATTTTAAATTCCTTAATTCTTTTAAATTTTCTAAAATAACTTTACCTTCGTTAATTTGTTCTAAATTTATTAAAGAAATTTTGCCTTTTTCTTTTAAAATCCAAATTTGTTCCAGAATTTCATCTAATTTTTCTTTGAGCATTTTTTTATCCTCTCCCAAATATTATTTATTTTAGAAATTATTTTTGACTCGCCCGGAAGATTATAACCGCAATTAGGACAGCAGATTTGACCGCATCCTATTCCCATCGGACAATTCCTGCAGACTTTTTTATTTTGTTGAAATTGAAATCCGCACATAGGACATTTAATCATAAAATTATTCCTAAATAATGCAATATAAAATTAACTAATCCTCCTATTAAAAAAGCCAAAAAGAAAGTAACAAAAGAAATTAATAGAGCTGTTTTTAATCCCCTTTCTTTTATGCTTACAAAAAATTGGGCAATACAGGGAACAAATAAAGTGATCGTTACCAAACTTACCACAATCTGGGTATGATTCATTAAACCTTTATCGGCTAAAGCATAAAGCCCAGCCGCTCCATAATCTCTTCTTAGAAATCCGATAATAAAAGATTCGCTTGCCCGCGAAGGCAGACCTAAAAAGCCTACCACCAGAGGACTAGCCATTTTCTCAATTACTTTTAACATTTTTATTTTATCTAAAACAAAAAGCAATAAAGTTCCTAAAATAAAAAGAGGCACGGCTTCTTTTAAATACCATTCTAAACGCGCTAAAGTTTTAATTAAAATATTAGATAATTTAGGAATGCGTAAAGGCGGAATCTCTAAAATAAAATCTCCTCCTTTGCCCGGTAAAACCTTAGAAGCTAAATAACCCACCAGCAGAATAACCGCTAAAACTATGCCAACCCATAGTAAAGTAGCTGAAAATGATAATTTAGCCAGCATGGCCAAAATCACTCCTAATTGAGCTGAACAGGGTATGCCCAGCGCTAATAAAAGAGTAACAATAATTTTTTCTTTTTTAGTTTCTAAAATTCTTGCGGTAATAGTAGCCATAGTATCACATCCTAAACCTAAAACCAAAGGTAAAACCGCTTTGCCGTTTAATCCCATAATTTTACAAAAACGATTAGCCATAATAGCTAAGCGAGGCAAGTATCCGCTATCTTCTAATATTCCAAAGAAAAGGAAAAAAGCTGTAACAATAGGCATTACAATAGCTAAAGCATAAGTAATCGCCATAGTAAATATACCATATTCCCCCACAAAGAGCTCTTTTATTAAAGGAATAGGAATTAAAAAATTAACTATCTTAATTGCCCAGGGGTTAAGATATTTCCCAAAAACAGTATTTTCTACGAAATTTACTCCGGCGCCAGCGGCAAATTCTCCTACAAATTTATACATTAAAAATAATACTATAATTAAAATCGGAATTCCCCAGAACCTATCCATGCTAATTCTTCCTAAATAATAAACCCAATTTTTTAGAATTATTTTCTCCGTTTTTACGCAGGATTTTATTAAATTTTCTGTTTCTTTTAATCTTTGCTCATTAATAATATAAGCTAATGGCTCTATATATTTTTCAGCTAAATCCTCCTGGACTTCTTCTAAAAATTTAAGCTTTTCTTGGGAAAGGTTTTCTTTTAACCAACTTTTTAAACTTAAATCCCCGGCTAAGAGCATTAAGCTTAAGGCTCTTTTATTAATTTGAGATTCAGGTAAAAATTTTTCCACCCTTAAAAGCGCTTCTTCTATTAAAGAATCATATTTTATATGATAATCAGGTCTTTTAAGATTCTTTAGAGTTTCTTTTAATTCTGCTATGCCTTGATTTTGAGTGGCGATAGTTGATACTATAGGAATGCCTAATTTTTTAGAAAGTTCTTTTTCGTCAATATTAATTCTCTTTTCTCGAGCTTCATCAATCATATTTAAATCTAAAACAAAAGGAAGTCCTATTTCTGCTAATTGCAAGGCAATTAAAAGAGTGCGGGTAATATTTTTAGCATCTGCAACTTGAATAATCTTATCTATTTTTTGGTTTAAAAGAATATCTCTGGTTACTTTTTCATCTTCTGACTGAGGAATAAAACTATTTATACCCGGTGAATCAAAAATAATACATTTTTTATTCTCTAAAACAGCATAACCTTTGGTAACTTCCACAGTAGTTCCGGGATAATTAGAAACAGTAACATATTTACCTGTAAGCAATCCAAAAATTACGCTTTTCCCTACATTAGGATTACCTACTAAAACAATTTTATTCTCTTTAATATTCATAATTTAAATAGAATGTTCAAAAAAAATATAAAAATTCGCACCTGAAATTAAAATTCCCATGAAAAGATGCTTCTTATTCCAAAATCAATACTCTCCGGCGTTAATCCAAAGGCAGGGCCAATATTAAGTCTTACTGTCGGGCTGAATTGAGCATATACGCCGGGAATTAGATAAGCCCGATTATCAATCGGCTGAGCAAAATATTCAACTCCAATTTTTGCGCTGTTTGAAATTGGATGGGATACGGCAATAGTGTATTCAAACTCCCAAGGCTCTCCTGAGGCAAGCTTCTTCTCCCAGACAAGATTAGAGGTAAAATTTAACTTGTCAATATCTTTAGAAATGATAAATTTCCCTTCAAGTATGTTCTTTTTTCCGCTAGAATTACGGTCCCTGTACTCTATGTACAAGGCTGGATCAAACATGAATTCATCTTTATTTGCCAAGCGGTATCTCTGCTCAAACTTTATTTATTC
>JACPDS010000139.1:0-1955 GCA_016183885.1 Armatimonadota bacterium | reverse complement strand
TAAACCAGCCATGTATCTGTCGGTGATGCCGTATTCAAGTTCAATTTGATTACGGTTATAAGTAAGATCGGCATTATTCTTATCAGTATTAAAATCATTCCATAATTCAAGTTCCCATTCGCCTTTAAAAGGGGTTCCATAAGGGTAGGTTACGAGATAATCCCTTACATCGGCATGGACCGACGAATAAAGTAAAAATATCACTGCAAATGCCGTCGATAAAACAAGCGATAATTTCTTTAAGCATTTCATATCTTTTTCTCCTTCGATTTGCAAAAAATTTTTAATTTTAATGTAATTGATTTTCATTATCAATAAGTCCTTAAAAAATTACTTACACTTTGCGCATAATCCATATATTTCCAATTTATGCCATTTGGGGGTAAAATCATTCATCTCGGCCAATTTATTTTGCAGATGTTCAATTTTTTCATCTTTCACTTCTATAAATTCTCCGCATTTAATGCAAATTAAATGGTCATGGTGTTTGCGTCCGAAATCTTGCTCAAATCTTGTTTTGCTGTCAACTTTTATTTCCTCGGCCAGACCGCATTCACGCATTAATTTTAATTCTTCCACCGTAATATGTTTATCTGCATTAAGGTAGGCTTCGAGTATTTCTTCGCGCTGTTTGGTGTAGCGTAAATTTTTTTCTTTTATATAATTAAATAAAATATTTTTAGCTTTATTTATAGTCATCTTAAATAAACTATTTTTTATAAATTTATATTAATGATATCGATTATCAATATCATACTATAAGATAATTTATAATTTGTCAAGTTTTTTACCTAAATTTCTTTAGATCTTCTTTACTTTTCCTATTTTGTTGTGATAATATATAATAAGAGAGGAAGGGGGGAAAATATTATGGGAATAAATAAAATACCGGAAAGAAATGAATTAAAAGCGCCTGAAAAAATTACGCCTAAAGAAACTAAAAAAGGAATATCTTCTAAAAAGCCAATTCTAGAAAAAGCCAAAAAAGATCTTCATCCAAAAAAGCCATATAATCCTGACTATAGAGAAGATCAATTTACACCTTAAAAGTTATTTTATTTTTTTTAAATTAGTTTTAATGGCAAAGGAAGGGTCCCGCCAAATTAAAAATTTGTGATGCAATCATGCAATAAGCTTCCCAAAAGTTGTATGAGGGTGCTATATATTGCTCGACTTTGTGTCGGGACGGCTAGCGAATTTAATAACAGCCCATAATATATAAGGATAACTAATCAAGAGGATAAAAAATATGTCGGAAAAAATACCAAATACTTTTAAAGAAATTATAACTGCTTTAGAAAAATCCGGTTTAAAAACTCATAAAGAAATTTATCAAGAAATTAATCAAAAAATAAAAGAATTAGAAGAGTCTCCCAATCTTAAACATCTTAAACGAAAAGACTTAATTAAATTAGCCTTAGAGGATTTTAAAAGTCGTTATTTTCAAGAAAAGCCTAAAACTGGTCCGGAAATCTTAGAACGCCAGCATAATGACCCTAATTTTAACCCCTCCGATCCTAATGAACTTCATTATACGCCTTAGAATCTGTAAAAATACCCATGAGACGATATTTTTCAGAACGTTTTGCCAATAACTGGGATTTAGACAATTTAGTAAGTTTCTTTAAAGTATCAAGAAAATAATCTTTTAAATTATAAAAAATAACTTCGCTGTCGCGATGAGCTCCTCCTAAGGGTTCATTAATAATATGGTCGATTATTTTAATTTCTAAAAGATCTTGAGCGGTTAATTTTAAAGCGCTGGCGGCTTTAGGGGCTAAATCAGCATCTCTCCAAAGAATCGACGCGCAGCCTTCGGGAGAAATTACCGAAAAAATAGAATTCTCTAACATTGTGATAGAATCCCCAATCCCAATCGCTAAAGCTCCTCCGCTTCCACCTTCGCCAATTACTACCACAATTATAGGAACGGTTATCTTAAGCATTAAGGAAAT
>JACPDS010000138.1 GCA_016183885.1 Armatimonadota bacterium | reverse complement strand
AATAAATCTTCCTAAAAAAGAATATTTTGATCTTATTAGCGAAAATAAATTAATTTTTCAAGATAATAAATTAAAAATAAATTTACAACCTTACAGCGGAATAATTTTAAAATAATTGTTTAACCCCTTTTCGTTTATAAATTTAATCCTTTTTCTTTAATTCATGTCTTTTATGAGAAGCCCGCCACAATTTTTCTAACTGCTCTTCAATATATTTTTTATAAGAAAGCTCTTCAGGACTGCTAAAAGCTAATTTAAGCAGATTGCGTCCGATGGCTTGTTTAGGGCGCCTTAAATTTAAAGTTTCGCTGATAGTAATCGCAATTTCCATATTATGAACAATGCCCAGATTAGCTCTTCCCGGAATAGAACCGGTGATTAAACATAAAGGAGTAGGCGCGGTATTATGGTTGCCTGTTAAAGGATTTGTGCCATGGTCAGAGGCGATAATTAGTAAAGTTTGGTTTAAATCCACTGTTTCAGTAATTTTTTTTACAATTTTATCTCCTTTTTCTACAGCTTGAATTACCTTTAATAAATTTTTAGAATGAGCGGAACTATCTACGCCATTATAATTAATTACCAAGATGCCGCGTTCAAAATCAGCTAAAATTTTTAAGATTTCTCGAATAATTATTTGATCATCGCTTGCGTCTATTCCATCAATTTCTAAACGAGAAATATCTAAATTATCAATTCCTCCTAAAACATTAGCGGCTTCATTTTTTCCTACCGCGGCAGTTATAAAACCTGCTTCTTTCGCCACATCTCCAATCGATTCTACTATTTCCCCATAATAATCATAACATTTTCCCGAAGTGTGTTTCCCCGGCCGATGGGCTAAAATATTCGCTCCAGTTCCCATCATTCCATGGGCAATCGGGGTTAAAGTGGTTCCCGCTCCGAAAATCTCTGTATGGGCTACTCCTACAGCCGTTTTCCCATGCCATCCGTCCATAATCGGAGTATAAGCTAAAGTAAAATTAACTGTATCCATTCCGTCAATGACTAATAAAATAGCTTTAGTAATTTTCATAATAACAAAAAATTCTTTATTTTATAAAGATAATCCTTTAATAAAATAGAATATAAAACCTTCTATGCTTATTTTTAAAAGGGAAAACCCTTGTCAAAATAAAATAAATTATATATACTAAATTAAAATAATAAAAGGAAAAAAAATAATTTGCAAAAATTTTCAAGGTTTAATTTACTATGAAAAAATATATAATTTACCTAAGAATTTTATTTCTGATTTGATTTAAATAAATTAATTGAAAAAATTTATCTTAATTAATTTAAGGAGGAATAAATTTTATGGACATAGGCACTTTTAAAGTAAAAAAAGGATTAGCCCAAATGCTTAAGGGCGGAGTAATTATGGATGTTACTACTCCGGAACAAGCGCTAATTGCTGAAAATTCAGGAGCAGTGGCAGTAATGGCTTTAGAGAGAGTTCCAGCCGATATTCGCGCTCAAGGCGGAGTAGCCCGTATGGCTGATCCATTGATTATTCAAAAAATTATGGATGCAGTTACTATTCCTGTAATGGCAAAGGCTCGAATTGGCCATTTTGCCGAAGCCAAAATATTAGAAGCTTTAGGGGTAGATTATATTGATGAAAGCGAAGTTTTAACTCCCGCCGATGAAGAGCATCATATTGATAAAAATAAATTTAAAATACCTTTTGTTTGCGGAGCAAGAAACTTAGGCGAGGCTTTGCGCAGAATCGGAGAAGGCGCCGCAATGATCCGCACAAAAGGAGAAGCCGGAACAGGAAATGTAGTAGAAGCAGTGCGTCATGCCAGAAAAATTTTAGGAGAAATTCGCGAATTAATAAATTTGCCTGACGAAGAACTAATGACTTTCTCTAAAAAAATCAATGCTCCTTATGAATTAGTTTTAGAAACTAAAAAATTAAAAAAATTGCCGGTAGTAAATTTTGCCGCCGGAGGAATTGCCACTCCAGCCGATGCGGCTTTAATGATGCTCTTAGGAGTAGATGGAATTTTTGTCGGCTCGGGAATTTTTAAATCCAAAGAACCTAAAAAATATGCCGCATCTATTGTTAAAGCTGCAGCTCATTATAACGATTCTAAAATTTTAGCTGAAATATCTAAGGGTTTAGGAGAAGCTATGCCGGGAATTAATATAACAACTTTAGAGGAAAAAGATCTGCTCCAGTTAAGAGGATGGTAAAAAAGAAAATAGGAATTTTAGCTCTTCAAGGCGGAGTAATTGAACATTTAAAAGCTTTAGAAAAATGTAAAGTTAAGACTATTTGTATAACAAAAAAAGAAGAACTTTATAATTTGCAAGGATTAATTATTCCCGGGGGAGAAAGCACTACTATCTCTAAATTAATGCAATCTCATAATTTATGGGAAAGTATTTTAGATTTGGCGGAAGAAAATATTTCTATTTGGGGAACCTGCGCAGGGTTAATCCTTTTAAGTAAAAAAATTAAAGAAAAAAATAATCCCTCCACTTTAGGATTAATGGATATAGAAGTGGCAAGAAATGCTTTTGGAAGACAAAGGGAAAGTTTTGAAAGCGATCTTTCTATAAAAGTCTTAGGAGAGAAAACTTTTCCGGGTGTTTTTATCAGGGCTCCTTATATTTTAACATCCGGATCTTCAGTAGAAATTTTAGCTTCATTTGAAAATAAGATTGTAGCTGTTCGCCAGGGCAGGTTTTTAGGCAGCGCCTTCCACCCTGAATTAACTAAAGATTTACGCTTTCATAAATACTTCTTAAAAATAGTCTCCGGAGAAATATAGATGCAAAATCCAAAAATTATCACGCTTTTAACTGATTTTGGAAAAATGTCCCCCTATGTCGGAATAATTAAAGGAGTAATTTTAAAAATTAACCCAAAGGCTCTCATAATAGATCTTTATCATGAAGTTTATCCTCACGATATTTTAGAAGGAGCATTCTTATTAAAAAGCGCTTATAATTATTTTCCTCGCATGAGTATTCATTTGGCGGTAGTTGACCCCGGGGTAGGGACAGAAAGAGCTCCTATAATCGCTAAAATAGACAATCATTTTTTTGTAGCGCCCGATAATGGAATTTTAAGTTATATTTTAAAAGATAAAAAAATTGAAAATATAATAAAAATAGAAAAATTTACTCTTCCTAAAATCAGCCGCACTTTTCATGCCAGAGATATTTTTGCTCCTATTAGCGCTTATTTATCCAAAGGAATGAATTTAAATGAATTTGGAAAAACTTTAAAAACAATAAAAAAATTTAATTTGCCTTCCGTTCAAAAAAATAAAAGCGGTTTTATTGGAGAAATAATTTATATTGATAAATTTGGAAATTTAATTACTAATTTCTCTAATGAATTTATAGAAAAACAAAAATTTAAAGAAATTAAAATTAAAGACAAAATTTTTAAAAAAATTAATTCCGCTTACGCGGAAACTCCAATTGGCGAACTTTTAGCTATTTGGGGAAGTTTTAATTATTTGGAAATTGCTGTTAATCAAGGCAATGCTAAAGAATTTTTAAACGTTAAAAGAGGAGAAAAAATATTTTTAATAAAATAAAAAAATTATGGAAGTTTTAGTTTTAAATTATAGTTATCAAGTTTTAAATATTACTTCTATGAGGCGGGCGATTAAAATGCTCTGGACTAAAAAAGCCGATATAATTGAAGTGGACGGAAAATTAATCCGCTCGGAAAATTTATCTTTTAAAGCGCCAACGGTAATTAAGCTTAATTATTTAGTGAATGCCCGCAAATTCAGGGAATTACCGGCAAATAGAAAAAATATTCTCTGGCGCGATCGATATATTTGTCAATATTGCGGAAAAAAGGACACTAAGAAAATGACTATTGATCATGTTATTCCTAAATCTTTGGGCGGGAAATTCTCTTGGGAAAATTTAGTTTGCGCCTGTTTAGAATGTAATAACCGCAAAAATAACCGCACCCTGCAAGAAGTTCAAATGAAATTAATTCATCCTCCGGGTAAACCTAAATATCATTCCTGGATAAAGTTAAATTTAAAATCTATCCCCCATTCTTGGGCCCCTTATTTATCTTAAAAAAAGGGAGGCAAAATATATGACTTTGGCAAACACAACCAAAAAAGAAAATCTTTATTTTAAACAACTTTCCACCCCTTATTTCAGCGCGTTAAAAAAATATATTGAAGATAACATTTTAACCTTCCATTGCCCGGGGCACCAACAAGGGAAAGGAACAATAGACTTTTTTAATAATTTTATAAAAGAAAATTCCTTAGCTTGCGATATTACGCAAATATTAGGAATGGATGATCTTCATCAACCTCAAAGTATAATAAAGGAAGCTCAAGAATTAGCCGCTTTAGTGCTTTAATTTTAAGCGGGGTAATACCAATTTATATTCAGCCTGAATTTGATGAAGAAATGTATGTTGATCATACAATAACTATAGAATCGCTGGAAAAAGCTCTTAAAAGTTGTCCTCATGCTAAAGCAGTTTTTATTTTAAGTCCTACTTATTATGGAGCTACAGCTCCTCTAGGAGAAATTGTAGAGTTAGCGCATAGTTATGGAAAAATAATTATGATAGATGAAGCTTGGGGACCGCACTTAAATTTTCATCCCGGACTGCCAATTTCTGCTATGCAGGCTGGAGCGGATATTTGCGTTAACAGCACCCATAAACTAATTTCCGGAATATCTCAGGGTTCGATGCTGCATGTTAAGGGTAAAGCAATTGACCGAGGCAGACTTCAAGCTGTTTTAAGAATTTTTTTAAGCACCAGCCCAAATAGTTTAATCATCGCTTCTTTAGATACTGCTAGAATGCAAATGATGATCTATGGAGAAAAACTTTTAGGAAAAACTCTTGATTTAGCTAATTGGGCGCGGGAGGAAATAAATAAAATTCCCGGATTTAAAGCTTATGGGAAAGAAATTATTGGTCATCCCGGCGTAGATAATTTAGACCTTACTCGTTTAACTTTTAGCGCTAAAAATTTAAATTTTAGCGGATATGAAATTGAAAAAATTTTAAGAAATAAATATAAAATTCAAATTGAACTTTCTGATTTATTCAATGTTATCGCCTTAATTACTATTGGACATTCGCAGGAAGATTTAAATTATTTAATTAAAGCCTTAAATGATCTAGCCGAAAAAGAAAAAAACACGGCGGATATTAATTCTTCAAAACTTTTTTTTAAAAAAATAAAGGAATCAATAATTTTACCGGAATATCCGCCTTTAAAACTCAGTCCGCGAGAAGCTTTTTTTGCTCCTTTTGAAACTATTAATTTTAAAAACTCAAACCGATATATCTCCGCAGAATTAGTCACTCCTTATCCTCCCGGCATTCCAATTCTCTGCCCGGGAGAAGAGATCACCCAGGAAATTATCGATTATATCGAAATGGAATTAAAAGCTGGAATTCATATTCAAGGGCCGGTTGACCAAAATTTAAACACTATTAGAGTAGTGAGGCAAAAAAATTGAAACAGTTATATATTACCGATGATTTAGAAGAAATGATAGCTATCCTGCCGGCGCATATCCAAGATAAATTAATGAAAATACCTGAATTAGAAAACCTTATTGAAGTAGTTTTAGATCTGGGGAGATTTCCCGAAGCTCGTATTCCGGATAAATTTTTCTATCTTAGCGAGGCTAATGTTGCTTTAGACGATATTAAATATGTAGTTGAGCGGATAGGAAAATTCGGGAAAGATAATCGAGCGGGAATCGAAAGAACACTGCATAGAATTTCCGCTATCCGCAATCGTATCGGTGAAATTATTGGATTAACCTGCAGGGTAGGCAGAGCGGTTTATGGAACAATTGATATTATCAGGGATTTAGCGCAGTTGGGAAAAAGTATTTTATTCTTAGGAAGACCTGGGGTAGGAAAAACTACTATGCTCAGAGAAGTTGCCCGAGTGCTTAGCGATGAATTTTCTAAAAGAGTAATTGTGGTGGATACCTCTAATGAAATCGCCGGAGACGGCAATATCCCGCATCCCGGAATTGGAAATGCCCGCAGAATGCAGGTTATTGAACCATCATTGCAGCATGCGGTAATGATTGAAGCTGTGGAAAATCATATGCCGGAAGTGATTATAGTAGATGAAATTGGAATAGAAGAAGAAGCTTATGCGGCTAGAACTATTGCGGAACGAGGAGTTCAACTGGTAGCCACCGCTCATGGGAATACTTTGGAGAACTTATTAATGAACCCTACATTATCAGATTTAGTAGGTGGAATCTATGCAGTTACTTTAAGCGACGAAGAGGCTCGAAAACGCGGAACTCAAAAAACTGTCTTAGAGAGAAAATCGCCTCCTACTTTTGATATTGTAATTGAAATTCAAGATCAAAACACTTTAGTAATCCATGATGATGTAGTTGAAGTAAGCGATCTTATCTTAAGAGATATTCCCCCTCAACCAGAGATACGCAAGCGCCTGCCAAACGGCGAAGTTGAAATTTTGCAAGATTCTAATCGCGATAAATTGATTATAAATAACCAATTCTCTAATTTATTTCCCAAGAAAGAAGAAAAAACTAGACCAGTGGCAATTTTCCCTTATGCAGTCAGTCGAAACAGGTTAGCCCATTCAATTGAAAATTTAAAAGTTTCCGCTAGAATTGTTAAACGCTGGGAGGAAGCAGATTTAATTTTAACCTTAAAAGGTTTTGAAAAAAGAGAAGCTAAGAAAATTAAAGCTTTTTCAGAACGTATTCCCGTTTATATTTTAAAAAGTAATACCATTACACAGGTGCAAAAATTTTTAAGTGAATATTTTCATCTCCCTGCTTTAGATGTCGAAGAATTAGCTTTAAAAGAAGCCGAAGAAGCAGCCTATAAAGTTCTTTCAGGATCTCCTTATATAGAAATTTCTCCTCAAAATTCTTATATTAGAAGATTACAGCATAAAGTTATTGAGAAATATAATTTAAAATCTAAATCCCTGGGAGACGAACCTAATCGAAGATTAAAAATCTACAAAGTATAAATCGAATTTCTATGATAAATAAGGGAAAAACAGGCAGATTCATTACTTTTGAAGGCATAGAAGGCTCTGGTAAAACTACTCAGGCAAAACTTTTAGCAAATTATTTATTAACTAAAAATTTAAAAGTTGTTTTTACCAGAGAACCGGGCGGAACTGAAATTGGAGAGAAAATTCGTTTAATTTTAGCCGATAGTGAAAATAAAATTTCCCCCTGGGGGGAAATTTTTCTCTTCTCCGCCTCTAGAATCCAACATATTAAAGAAGTTGTTCTGCCTGCTTTAAAATTTAAACAATTAATAATTTGCGATAGATTTACCGACGCTACCTTAGCTTATCAAGGTTACGGACGAGGAATAAATTTAAAAATGATTAACCAAATAAATAATTTAGCCGCTTTAAAAATCTATCCCGATTTAACTTTTCTTTTAGACTTAAAACCTGAAATCGGAATGAATAGATTAAAAAAAAGAAACATTCAAAATAATTCTTTTAAAGATCGGATTGAAAAAGAAAATCTATTATTTTTTAAAAAAGTTAGAGCAGGTTATTTGAAATTATCTAAAAAATTCCCTAAAAGAATTATTGTTTTAGATGCCGGACAAAAAGAAGAAATTATTCGCCGGCAAATAATAGATAGTGTAAATTTATATCTAAAAAAATGGAAATTTTAAATGAATAAAATAGAAGTTATCGGCCAGGATATAGTTTTAAATTATTTGAAAGAAATAGTAAAAAATAAAAAAGTGGGTTCGAGCTTCTTATTTTCCGGTTCTAAGGGCATAGGAAAAACTACTTGCGCCCTATGGTTAGCTCAAATTTTAAACTGTAAAGACAAAAACCCTCCTTGCGGGAAGTGTCTAAGCTGCATAAAAATCTATAATAAAAATCATCCTGATTTAACAATTATAGAACCGATAAGTAATTTTATTAAAATCGATCAAATTAGAGATTTTCAAAAAGAAATTTATTATAAACCTTATCTTAATAATTATAAAATTTATATTATAAAAGATGCTCATAAATTAATTGAAGAAGCTCAAAACTGTATGTTAAAAACTTTGGAAGAACCGCCTGATGCCTCAATTATAATTTTAATTGCCGAAATTGAAAGCTCTCTTTTGCCCACAGTTATTTCCCGCTGTCAAAAAATTAATTTCGCTAAGATTATTCCCCAAGATATAAAGGATTATTTAATTAATAAATATCAAGCTGCTGATTCTAATTTAGATTTATTAATTAATCTTTCAAAAGGCAGTTTAGGTAAAACCCAAAAATTCTTGCAAAATCCTAATTTATTAAAAATGCGCGCTAAAATTTTAGATTTGATTTTAAACATTCCTAATTTAAATTTATTTAATATAATAGAATTATCCAATAAATTAGAAGAATATAAAGATAATTTAGAATATATGCTGGAAATTTTACTAAGTTGGTTCAGAGATTTAATTTTATTAAAATATAATTTAACAGATTATATTATTAATAAAGATAAAATTTTGGAACTTAAAGAACAAATGAATTTTTATTCTCTATGGCAAATTAATAAAGCCATAAATTTAATTTTAGAATTTAAAATAAATTTTTATAGAAATATTAATTTACGTTTGCTTTTACAAAATATCTTAATAAAATTAATGGAGTTATAAAATGTTAGAAGAACAAAAAATTTTTGAAAAAATCAAAGCTCAGGGTATAGTTTTTGCAAAAGCCGGTAAAGTTTATTATATTTCTTCGGGAGAATCTGAATTTAAACCCGGAGAATGGGTAGTTGTAGAAACTATTCGCGGACTGGATTTAGGGAAAATAGCCACTCCTGTTCTTCTTTTAGATAAAAATAAACTTTCTGACAATCTTAAATCTATCTTGCGCAAAGCCGCTCAGGAAGATTTTGAAACAAGTATAAAACATAAAATTTCAGCCAAATTTGCTTTCCAAACTGCCAAAACAAAAATTAAAGAACAAAAACTTCCTATTAAATTAATAGATGCCGAATATACTTTGGATGGCAATAAAATTATTTTTTATTTTAGCGCTGAAGGAAGAATAGATTTTCGAGCTTTAGCTAAAAATTTAGCCGCTATTTTAAAAAAACGAATTGAATTTTATCAAATAGGAGTAAGAGATGAAACAAAATTATTGGGTGGTTTAGGTCCATGCGGGAGAACTTTTTGCTGCGCCAGTTTTCTATCTTCTTTTGGAGGAGTTTCTATTACTATGGCTAAAGTGCAAAATTTAGCCTTAAATCCTTCTAAAATTTCCGGTTGCTGCGGGAGATTAATGTTTTGTCTAGCTTATGAAAATGAGGTTTATAAAGATATAAAATCTAAACTTCCCCCTTTAGGAACTAAAGTAATTTTAGAAGCTGGAGAAGGAGAAATAGTAGGTTATAACATTCCTAAAGGTAAATTAATTATAGAATTAGAAAGCAAAGTAAAAACAGA
>JACPDS010000136.1 GCA_016183885.1 Armatimonadota bacterium | reverse complement strand
AGGGGAGCGGGTAAGGGTGAGGGGGTTGTCCAAAAATGGGTAGCCGCTTCGAAAAAAAGCCACTTGTCCACAAGGAAAGCGCAAAACAATAGTGTATATTGGAAAAAGGGATTTCTAATCGAGAATTAAAACGAACTTGAGAAAAATTATTAATCATAAGGGAGCATTTTTTGGTTTTATTGTAGGAATAGCCGCATTTATCTTTTCGAGGTTTATGGAACTACAGGCTAAGCCTTATAGCGCATTGATTCATATTGAACAAGAATTACAGACTAGCCTTAATGATCTATCCAATAATAAATTTCAAATCATTTTTGAGAAATAATTCTCCTCCTAAACAAAAAATTTTACCTTAAAATTAAATTCTATTTTTTATGATATTTCAATAATCTCTCTTTATTTTCATTTTCTTTATCACCTTTATAGTAAATCTCAATAAATTCTATAAGATCTTCTTTTTCATAATAAGCATAAATTATCCTTATTCCGCTTGATACTCCTTTTCCTTTTAAAGATTTGCAAGCAAACTTTCTGGCTTTATATATTTTAGGATAATCTATATTAAAATTAGATATTATAAAAATTCCTTTATTGTCTATTTTTAGTTTATGATAAAGATATAATTGTTTTTCTATAAATATTTTTAAATCTTCTTCTAGGGTGCGGAATCTTTTGGAAAGTTTTATTAAATCATTTTCAAACTCGGAAAGTCTTTTAGTATCATTGAATATCTTCTTCACTATAAGACCTCACTGAATAAGCCGAGGTGCGATAAAAAACTGATTCATAATCTATTATTTTTCCGTTTTCAGTAGTGATCCAGGGCACATCATTATGGGAATAATCACTTATTTGAGAAGCGCTCATGTCAGAAAGTTTATCTAAAACTTCATCTATTGTTTTCGTTTCATTTGCCCTTAATTTAGTTAAACTAGGTTCTCTTAAAGGAAGATATTTAGTTTGGGGATATTGAAAGTATTTATCTTTAATTTTTCTTAAATCTCGACCTTCCATTTGTTTTATTATTTTTTTAAATTCTAGAGGGGTAGGACCGTAATTATTTTTTATATAAGTTATTCCAATAAGTTGTTCCTCATATTTTTCATAGAAATTGAAATCAATAAAATAAAGCAGTTTATAAAGGACGGTTTGCCCAATATTTGGTTTTGAACCCACTTTATTTAAAATATAAATGAGAACCTCTTTAAATTTTTCTAAATTTTTTTGAGGGACATTAATTCGTATTTCTTCTTTTTTTTCAGAACTTTCTTTTTTTCTTTTTTCTAATATTACTTTTATATCTTCCCTTAAATTTAAAAGTATATCAGTAGAAATATTAAATATTTCAGAAAATTTAGCTATTTCTTCTGCAGTTATCTTTCTTCCACCGTTTTCTATTTGGGAAATAGATACCCGACTTATTTTTAATAAATTTGCTAAATCTTCTTGAGATAATTTTTCCTTCTCTCGCAAGTTTTTAATTTTTAAGCCTAATTTTTTGCAAAAAGCGTCCATTTTGTTTCTTTTTCCTGTTTCTTTATTCTTATACTTTAAGAATATCAAATGAAATATAATTTGTCAATAATATGTAATAAAATATTACAAAATATTTTAAGATAATTTTTTATGGTATGGCTAAATTCATGTTTTCAATATCAGGTTCCCCCTTTGTAATATATTCGTACAATTTGCAGGGAGCTGTCCAAAAAGGGTCGGATAAATCTGACCCCCACAGGAATTTGGCGATAGCCACAAGATATGAATTTGATTGCAACTTAGTATAAGATCATTATTAAACGACGTAGAAAAGATAAAATCAATGACGCTTTTCCCATATCATAATTTTAATTTTTGAAATGCAACTTGGTATTAGCCGATCGTTACCAATCCATATCGAATATGTTCGGCGCACACGTAATGCGGCTGTAGAGAAATAGGACTTAAAGATAAGGATAGGATCAATAAAATAGGTCGCTGTCCCCTATTTTATTCTATTTACTATTTAAAAAGTAGCTGTTTGACATATAATTCACACACTTTTTGCCTTGCTAATTCTATTCCAGACCAGTCGACAGACAGCGCGGTAAACATCTTTTCGTTCATCTTCGGTCAAACCCAATGCGTCAAAGACGATTTTGTCCAACTCTACCCTATCCGGAAGCGGATTCGGCTCCTGTTCTTCTATTGGAATTTTCGATTTCGAATCAATCCCGCATTCCTCGAAGATGGATTTGATTTCCCTAATTGGTAATAATCCTTTCTCTATTTTCATTTCAGTTAGATTAGTTATTTTCAGATTTTTAACTTCTTCAACTGTAACATCCAATAAACCCTCACCCAATCCAACTCTAGTTCCTAATTCCATAAAAAGAGGAAATAATATTGAGTTCATAATAAATAGCACATTTTTATTCGTAGAATATCCTTCATACATTCTTTTATCGACTAAAATCCTATTATTTACATAAATTTTAAAATTATCACTAAAGCTGCATGGAACAATAAATAAACATAATATTCTCTCGCCTAAACCCCACCAATATTTTCTACCTCTTACACTCGGAACATCTTTCCAGTAAACCCCGTCTTTAGTTTTCTTGCTCTCCCCCCACTCGATATATTTCAGCGCATTTGTGCCTTTAAGTTCTTCCTTGCTTTTATTGCACATAAAAATTTTATATTTTAAGTCTTTTGGGTTCACTAAAATGCTTTTACATTCACGCGGGCTTTTAATAACGGGCTTTAAAAACTCTTCTTCAATTTTCCATTCTTTTGCCTGCTCGTCAGTAAGATAAAAAAACTCATTGCAACCGGTTTTAATGCCAAAACGAACTTCCGCAATATCGCCCAGCTTTACGAGCAGAGGCTTTAATTCGCTGTTCTTTGCAAGAAAAAATCTATCCCCATCCCTTTCTTTGACAATCCTAAATCCCGCCTGCTTTATTTCCTTCAGGCTTTTAAAACCCGGATTGTTCTGAATTTTGTCTTTTATATCAGAAAATTTCATAAACGCCCCTTGACAACTTGTGGTATAATAAACTTGAGCGGTAAGCCCGATATGGGTTGTCTGTGATGCTTCCCTCTATGAGGCTATGAGTCACAGCGTCAAGAGTCCATAAGGCGCGCTCTTTTTCACTTATCAGAGAAATATAGCGTTTCATACTTTACCTTCGATTTATAAATATTAAACCAACTTGAATCCACTTTTTCATATTTTCGAAAGATTCCCCAACAGAATAAATCAACCGCCTGTAAACATAAATTTTCTTTTGAATCGCAATGATGTATATTAAGGGAAATTCGAGGGTCTATTCTGCTTTTTATCTGTTTTATTATATATTGATTAAATTCAAAAATACTTTTTGGCGGCTTTGATTTATCTATTATTATTTCAATTCCATTTTTTTTATTTGTAAAATCTATTTTGTCCATTACAAGCCTGGCTATATAATTATAAACTCTCTCCCTATCTTTCCTTAAATTTTCATAGAGTTTTAATTTATTCAGCGTTATTGAATATATGCTAAAGTCGATGTTTTTAACAAAAGAGTACAAATACTTTTTTATTTCAATCGGGCATTTTGAGCCTTTTAATTCATCAGCTTTTGATTTACTATTTTTAAATTTTCTTCTTAAAGTTAATTTAATTGATTTTGCAATTTTATTTTTTCCCTCAGCGCTGCTTACGGCCAATATAGCTATTGTAAAAAACTTTGACGGCTTTTTATTGACGAAATCAAAACCCAGATCCCCGCTTTCATCAAGATAAAGATAAAGCATATTTAATCCTCAATTATATCGATAACATCTTCAACGATTACTTTCTCGCCCTTGCATTCAAAAAATTTGTATCTGTTTCCCCTTTCAAGTATTGTAAAGAAAATATCCGGCGCCCTTAAATATTTTCCGCCCCATTTATCGCCCGCATATTTTCCAATTTCCATTTTTTCCTGCGCTTCGCTTTCATATTCAGTGCCGGCTTCTTTAAGCTCTTTTATCGTTATTGGATATACGCGGAAAATATCGTTGGAAATAATTTGTTCTGCTTCTTCAATCTGAAGCATATATTCAGTAAAAACAGCTTCTTCAAAAGGTTTTTTAAAGGCTGCGAATTTTACCTGATGTTTTTTTGAAATATTTTTTTGCGGGGCGTGTATTACCGAAATGATTGTGTTCACATCCGCCGCCTCAAAACTGCGTTTGGCATGATTGTCTATGATTAATTCTAGCGGGGCGCGCTCTAAAAGAAATTTTTGCAGCCAGACTCCATAGCCGACATCCAGCCATGAATTAGAACAGATAAAAGTATGTATCCCTTTTTGATTTAAGAGACGCAGGGCGCGGATGTAGAAATAGGTATATAAGTCGGACTTCGCGTTGATTTTGCTTTTGGGCGGGAAATCATCCGGAAAATCCAGCCGCGCCATTTCTGAGAGCAGTTCTTTATATTCCTTTTTATCTTTTATTTTACCGGTAGGATCCGCGATGCTTTCCTGGCGCACATAAGGCGGATTTCCAATAACAATGTCGAAACCGCCTTTTTCAACAAAAATTTCAGAGAACTCAATGTTCCAGATAAGCGGTTTATCTTCACGGATATTTTGTTTTTGTTCTTGAAGCTCATTTATTTCATTTTCCAGCGATTCAATCACTTCCTTATTTAAATCAAATTCTTTTTGTTTAGGTTTTAATGAATCATCTTCAAAAAATAAGCCCTGCTCAATTTTTTTAAAACCTCTTAATTTGTTTAATTCTTTTTGTTTTTCTTCGATTTCACTTT